>JAXVQY010000099.1:0-4465 GCA_037303805.1 bacterium
GTTCGTCCGGCCTCAGTGCATACGGTCTTACCGCCGCATGCACGACTCCCACTCTTCGACAGTTTCAGTACAGCCGCCCCACTCTTTCCTTTTTTCTCCCCCCGTTGCCTGTACCCCGAGCCGGAATGCAGACCTCTGCGGAGCTCTCCCCCGTTCTTTCCCCCTGACTCCCCGGAACCCGTGTTCCGTCTGCCCGACATATCTTCCGAAACGTCCCTCTTTTTTGGATGTACCAGACAACCAAACCTTTCATATACAATTATTCCGCGAGACTCTCCCGTCTATTCGTCAACCAGCATGGCCTGCCTGAGAATTGATTTTTTTCGCAACAAACAGGAATTACAGGAGTGTCTGAAAAACACCAAAGACGACTTATTGCCAAAATCTGAAATGAAGCATCAGCCCCCCTTCAACACCACAGGTTCAGAACATCCATCCCACAGCATCAGCAGCGACGTCCGATCAGTATGAACGCTCGTCAGCAGTTCCTTTCGACGTATCTCAACCGGCAGAACAACAGCAGAACCGGTACAGCAGTATAACATATCCATTCTGATACCGCTCGCTTCATGCATGAATGTCAGCAAATGCAGGAGCACATACATGTATCGGAACCACATGATAAATGTACCGCCATCACCGGGCGATTTTCCTTCTGGAGAAAGACTTCCCCCTGTAAGCCATATATAACGATGTACTTAAACACGCTCCTCTTTGACCTTCACCTTCTCCGTAAAACCGGTCAAAGATGTGCTCTGCCCATACAGTACCGTGTGACGTTCACGGTCGGGGCCGGACCGCTGTTGACGGCTGCAAACACGCAGCAGCGTTTCCTTAAAAAACTCGGCAGGCCAACCCCTTCCCCGATAATAAGGGAAGGTGGTCAGTCTGCCGGGAAGGACGGATTGCCGTCGTCTATCCGCGCAGGCCGGACATCTTTTTCCTCATGTTGCCCAGACGTTCCAGCGCTGCCTCAAGGGTATCCTTCTTTTTGGCAAAATGCAGACGGATATACCGGTTCTCCGGCTCCCGGAAGAAGCTGGACCCGGGGACGGCGCCCACGCCCACATGCTCAGCAAGCTTTTCGCAGAAGACGACATCACTCTCAAAGCCGAACTCCGATATGTCCAGCAGGACGTAATAGGCGCCCTCAGGATCGGTATGCGGAATCTTGAGGTCATCCAGTCCCTTTATGAACAGGTTTTTCTTCTCCGTGTACACTGCGGCAAGGTCTCTATAGTAGTCATCCCCGAACTTCAGCCCCACCACGGCAGCCTCCTGCAGCGGGGAAGCCGCGCCGACGGTCAGGAAATCATGAACTTTTCTGGCATGTTCCACGATCTCGGGAGACGCGATGATGTATCCCAGACGCCAGCCCGTGATGGAATAGGTCTTGGAAAGAGAACTGCAGGAAATGGTACGTTCGGCCATACCGGGCAGAGACGCCATGTAAACATGTCGATGCGGAGCATAAACGATATGCTCGTACACCTCGTCCGTAATCACATAGACATCATATTTGCGTGCAAGACCGGCTATGATCTCCAGTTCCTCACGGGTAAAGACCTTGCCGCACGGGTTGGAAGGATTGCACAGAATAATGGCCTTGGGCCCCTGCCTGAAGGCGTCTTCGAGCTTTTCGGGATCGAAGCGGAACAGGGGAGGCTCCAGCGGAACATAGATGGCCTCAGCTCCGGAAAGAATGGCGTCCGCCCCGTAGTTCTCATAGAAGGGAGAAAAGACCACGACCTTGTCGCCGGGATTGGTCACCGTCAGCATGGCGGCCATCATGGCTTCGGTACTTCCGCAGGTGACCACGATCTCGGTATCGGGATCGACGGGACGCCCCATGAAGCGGGACTGCTTGGCCGCGAGGGCTTCACGGAAGTTCTGCGCTCCCCATGTCACGGAGTACTGATGGGGACCGTGTTCGGCCACTTCGGCCAGACGGTCGAGTATGGGCTTCGGCGGATCGAAGTCCGGGAACCCCTGAGAAAGATTGATGGCTCCGAATTCCATGGACACTCGGGTCATGCGACGGATCACGGAATCCGTAAAACCGGCAGTTCTGAGAGAAAGATTCTGCATGAGGCACCTCAGGCCAGATAAGATTTATGATCGTTCAGAATGTGACGCTCATCCAGCGCATCCTTGATGCGGCGCTGCACGGCGAGTTTGACATCGGAAGTATGGGACAAATAATACGGACGCTTGCTCAGTCCTATGCCGTGTTCGCCGGAAGTGAGCCCTCCCAGACGATAGGCCTCTCCGTAAATTTTTTTCATGCAGGAAGCAAGGTCCCTGTTCCATTCCTCATCGGAACGCCCGCCGCGCATCACGCACAGATGCACGTTGCCGTCTCCGGCATGGCCGAATGCCACCATCTGCACGTCGTTTTCCTTTTCCACCTGATGGACATAGTCCACAAAGGCAGAAATCCTGTCGATGGGGACCACGATATCCACAGGTTCCTGTTCGGATATGGCTTCCACGGCCTTCACAAGGCAGCCCCTCACGCGCCAGATCTCCGCCGCCCGGTCCGGGTCATGTAAAGCCACAAAGTCCAGGGCCCCATGCCGAAGCACCAGCTCCCGCACGCGCTCCACGCGGTCTTCAATGTCTTCCCGGCGACCATCAAAAGTAAGCAGAATATAGGCTTCGGCCTGAGGACAGGGGTAGCTTATACCGGTAAAGCGCTCGCCGAGCACCACCACGCTGCGTTCCACAAATTCCACGGCCGTGGGGTCCAGCCCCGCCTGAAGAATCACCGGCACGCTCCTGATGCCTTCATGAAGACCGGCAAAGGGAACCAGCACCGTAAGCGAATATTCCGGACGCCCCACGAGGCGCAGGAGACAGCGCGTAATCACGGCCAGAGTTCCTTCCGAGCCTATGACGAGCTGCTTCAGATCCAGCCCGCTGGCATCCTTGACATTCTTGCTGCCAAGTTCCACCACGTCCCCGTTGGCCAGAACCACGGTGAGCCCGCGCACGTAATCGCGGGTGACACCGTACTTCACGGCCCTCATGCCTCCTGCATTGGTGGAAATGTTGCCGCCCAGCGTAGAGGCCTTCTCGCCGGGATCAGGAGGATAGAACAGGCCCATGGACTCTACCTTCGCCTGAAGGTCCTTCAGCAGAACACCGGGTTCCGCCGTCACGGTAAACGTATCGTGGTCCACTTCAAGGATGCGGTTCATGCGGGAAAGATCCAGAATGATTCCCCCGTCAGGGACCGTGGAGCCCACAAGATTGGTTCCCGCGCCTCGCGGGGTCACGGAAATCCTCCTCTGCCAGGCAAAGCGCATGACGGCGCTCACCTCTTCCGTAGACAGAGGATAAACCAGAGCCTGCGCGGTTCCGCGACGGCGGCCCAGAGTATCGGACAGGGCCGCTTCAGGAATGTTTTCCAAAGCGACGCGATCTCTGTCCGGTATGATATCGTAAAGTTCCTTCATGACAGGCTCCTATTTCCAGGCCGGCACGAAGAAACCGGCAAACGTGGTGTTGAAAACGTCGATGACGGCCTGAGACTGATAGACTTCCACAATGCGCCGGAACACGGGGTTGTCGGCATCCGAAGTACGGCTGGCAATGAGGCAGGTATAACTGTCGTCGTCATACTTCGGTTCCTTGAACAGCGCCTCATCGGCCGTAAGTCCGCTGTCCAATGCATAATTTCCGTTGACGGCCGCGAGTGCCACGTCAGGCAGTACGGAGACGATGAGGTTGGCGTCCACCTCCACAAACTCGAGAGGCACGCGGGTGGAGGCGATGTCGGAAAGATCGGGAGAGGCACCCGCGCCCTCCTTCAGCTTCAGCACTCCGGCCGCTTCAAGCAGCTTCAGGGCACGGCCTTCATTGGTGGCGTCATTGGGTACGGCCACCTTGTCGCCGGCCTTCAGCTCGTCCACAGACGTGATGCTGCGGGAATACAGATTCATGGCCACGATGAAAGTATCGCCTATGGACGTAATCTCATAGCCGTTGTTCTTGATCTCGTTACGCAGAAACGCATGGTGCTGGAAGGCGTTGAGATCCACTTCTCCGCTGGCCAGAGCCTGATTGGGCAGCGAGAAGTTGGAAAACTGCACGTATTCGAGTTTCACGCCCTCCCTGGCCATTTCTTCGGCCACAGGAGCCCAGATTTCTTCATAAACGGCTCCGGTAAGACCGATTTTCACCACCTGCTGCGCAAACGCCGGAACGGCGGAGGCCAGAAGAACAAAAACAAGAACGGAAGACTTGATAAGCGCGGAAATATTCACGATGAACCTCAAAAGAAATTAGTGTTTGCTGATACGGGCCACAAGGCTTCCCAGAAGCTGGATGACCGTCACGATGACAACGAGCACGATGACCGTGGCATAGATGATGTCCATGCGGCTGCGCTGCTGCCCATAGACATAGGCGAAATTACCGAGTCCCCCGGCGCCGACGGCTCCGGCCATGGCCGTCAGTCCTA
>JAXVQY010000100.1:0-4489 GCA_037303805.1 bacterium
CCTGGCTTTATCAAGCCTAGTGATGTTCATAGAGACTCCCCTTGAAGACTTTTTTACAACCACCAGAAATTACAATTCATTCCAAAATGGAGCAGGAAAAGTCATTCAGTGTCTGACAAAAAAAGGACAGCAGTATCCCTTTTAACGCCAACAAGTAGAACATACTTCCGACGCCAAGTCCAGAGTCGTTCCCGAAGACGAAGGAAAAAGAAAATCACGCCCTTCCCGCTGCCCGGAGCGGAAAAAAACGTGAAAAAGGCAACCTGTTCAAGCTGATATAAAGCAAAGTGACGAGACTTCCGCTCCGGCCTCTGCACGCACTTTGCGCCTGATCAGAATCATGGGCACAAGAGAATGCGCGAATCCCGTTTCCCTGAGCCTGCCGGTACTCGTCCGGCAGGCGCGGCATGCCGCGGCAGGGAACGGACGCGGGACCCGGGAATCAGTCGCAGAAAAAGCGGGATACCGGCGCGATGTTTCCGCGTCTCATGGTTTCGGCGCAGGAGCGTTCCGCATCCGCAAGCACCTTCTTCGGATCGAGGGTGAGGAAGGTCCGGTCCCGGTAGAGGAAGCGTCCGTCCGCCATGGTATGCACCACGTTCTCGCGGGTGGCCTGATAGACCACGCGCTGCACGGGATCGCGTCCCCAGGCGGGCAGCGAATGGGGCATGTCCATGTCCAGCACGGCCAGATCGGCCTTTTTGCCGGGCTCCAGAGAGCCGATGTCGTCGGCCTGTCCCATGGCGGCGGCACCGCCCAGCGTGGCGAGTTCCAGCGCCTCCAGGGCAGGCATGGCCTTGGGGTCGTGGGTAAGGGCCTTCTGCAGGATGGACGCCTGACGCACTTCCATGAGGGCATCCATGTGGTCGTGCGCGCCGTCGAGACCGAGCGCCACACTCGTCCCCATGGCTCTGAGCTCCGCCACGGGCGCAATGCCGGAAGACATCTTGGTATTGGAAGACGGACAGTGCACCACATGCGTCCCCGTCTCCGCAAGAATGCGTTTCTCCTCGTCGTCCAGCCAGATGCAATGGGCGAGGATCACGTCGTCGCCGGTGTAGCCGATGCGGTCCAGATACCGGACGTTGCGCTCGTGACAGCGCGCTTCCACCAGCGCGATCTCACCGAGATTCTCCGAGGCGTGGGTATGCAGACGCAGACCGTTCTGACGGGCCAGATCACGCGCGGAGGCAAGCAGCGACTCCGAACAGGACGGCACGAAGCGGGGAGCCACGGCATAGCGCAGGCGCCCGTTTTCCGCCATGTGCCAGCGGCGCATGAGACGCTCCGTCTCACGGATGCAGGCAGCCGCATCCTCCCGCATGACGGCGGGCAGATCGTCCCCGAGATCCATCATGCATTTGCCGAAAAGTCCGCGCAGACCGACTTCGGCCATGACTTCGAACACGGCGTCCTCGTGCAGGGTGGTCCCCATGTCGATGAGCGAGGTGCTGCCGCTGCGTATGAGCTCCATGGCGGCCAGCCGGGCGGAAACGGCATTGCTTTCCATGGTATGCGAGGCTTCCATGGGCCAGGTGCGCTCCCGCAGCCATTCCATGAGGGCCAGATCGTCGCACAGTCCCCGGAACAGGGCCTGCGTCACATGCATGTGTCCCTGTATGAGTCCCGGAATCACGGTCATGCCGTGCAGATCCACGACATCCGTGCCGTCCTCCGCCGTGCCCGGCACCGGACGGGGAGTCCCCGGATCCCGGGGAACGACGGAAACGATGCGGTCGTTTTCCACAAGAATGTCGCCGCGCAGCACACGGCGTTCCCGATCCATGGTGATGATGAGTCCGTCGGCAAGCAGCGTCTTCATGCCCTGTTCTCCCTGCGATAGGCGCGGATGAGCAGCCAGAGTCCGGCAGCAAGCAGCGGCAGGCAGAGGATCTGACCCATGGTGACCCAGCCTGCGAACAGATAGCCGAGCTGGGCGTCGGGCACCCGGAAGAACTCCACGGTCATGCGGCTGACGGCATAAAGCACGCCGAACAGTCCGGCCACCGCGCCGCGGGGGCGGGGCCTGGAAGAATAGATCCACAATATGACGAACATGAGCACGCCTTCCAGACCTGCCTCATACAGCTGGGAGGGATGCCGGGGCAGCGGTCCCGCGCCGGGAAAGATCATGCCGAGAGGACTTTCCGTGACCTTGCCCCACAGTTCCGCATTGATGAAGTTGCCGATGCGGCCGAAGAACAGTCCCGTGGGCACCAGCGGCGCCACGAAATCCAGAATTTCCAGCAGGGACATGCCGTTTCTGCGGCCCCAGAGCCAGCTTGCCGTGACCACGCCCACAAGGCCGCCGTGGAAGGACATGCCGCCGTTCCATACCCGGATGATCTCCAGAGGATCGGCCAGATACGCGGAAAGATCATAGAAAAGCACATAGCCGAGCCTCGCGCCGAGAATGACGCCGAGCATGGCCCAGGTGACAAAATCATCGACTTTCTCCGCCGTCCACGACGACCATGGCCGGGAAGCACGGAACCGGCCCAGAAGCCACCCCGCCAGGAAGGCGAAAACATACATCAGTCCGTACCAGTGAAGCTGCAACGGCCCGACGGAAAGAGCCACGGGATCTATGGAAGGATATTGCATCTCGTTCTCCTTGTTCCCGGGCTCCTTACCATAAAAGTGCGGGACAGACCAGAGGCCTCACCGTGCCTGCGCCGGGGCGGTCCCCTCTTTTCCCCCGCAGGGGCAGAAGCACGGCGGGCGAAACCGTCCACCTTTCGGCAGCGTGCCCCCGGCCGCGTCCGGCAGAACCCCGGCGGGACCTTCCCGCACTCCCGCAACGCCGCCGAGCTCCGCGGGAAAAACACGCAAAAAACTCTTTACGATGACCCATGACTACGCTACTTCCGAAGAAAACATCATCAAGGAGCCGCCATGCTTAAAAGCACACGTCCCTTTCCTTCTGCTGCGGCAGCGGTCTGCCTTGCGGGCCTTCTCTTCTGTCTGTGGGTGTTCTTCACGGGAGGCCGGGCCCTCTGCCTGACCGACGGCTGCACGCTGTTTCAGGACTTCCGTCTTGCGGGCATCTCCCTCTGGCAGGCAGGTGCGGCGCTGTTCGCCGTTCTTCTCGTCCTTGCCCTCCTGCGTCTTTCCCGCGCGGCCTGCATCCTTGCCGGCCTGGCCCTCGCCGCCGACGCCGTGCTGCTTTGCGTCATGCTCTTCACCGCGCCCTGCGTGAACTGCCTCATAGCAGGCTCTCTCATCGCCCTTTCCTTTCTCGCCTTCCGCAGTGCGGTGCTGCCCGTCAGGAGGGAACGCTCCGCACTGGTCCTCGTCTGGCTCGTGCTGCTCGTCGTGGACCTCGGCGGCGTGCTGCGAGATCTTGCGGACCCGTGGTCCCCTGTTCCCGCCGGGGAACAGGCTTCCGTGCAGGTCTACTTCTCGCCGAGCTGCCGGGCCTGCCGCACGCTGCTCTCCCAGGCCGACGAACTGAAGGATGCACGCTGGTATCCCGTCCCGGAAAACACCCGCGACATCTGGGTGATCGCCGCCATGGCGGAAAAAATGGAACAGGGCATGCCCGTGGCCCGTGCCGCGGAGGAAGCCGAACATGCCTTGCCCGAACAGACGCTTTTCGACGAGGATGCCGGATACCGTCTCGGCCTGCTCCGGCCCGACATGCTGATGCTTCAGTTCCGCCTGTGGCGCAACCACGCCCACGTGCTTGCCGCAGGTTCCGACAGACTGCCCTTCGTGGAATTCATGGGCCTGCCTTCCTTCCTTGCCGAACGCCCGGCTCCGGCCGCCGCCCGGAAGGACGAATCCGTCTACGACGCCCCCGGCAGCGCCGATACGACCATTCCCGGCCTCGGTGTGGCCGGCTTCTGCGACGGTACGGAAGAGTCCCCCTGCGAAGATGACGGAGAAATCCTCCATAACGGCGCCGAAAACGGCAATCTCATTGATACTAGCGGCATGCTTCCGTAGGCTTCACAATCTTCATATTTTTTTCAATACACCGACATTGCAGGAAAAAACGTGACAATCCGCAATAATGCCGACTTGTCTCTTAGCGAAAGTTAAGCTAACCTCTGCAAAATTATGGGCCGTTTTCGGCCACGTCTTTTCACCATTATTCACGCAGGCATACATGGATATCGCAGAACTGTGCAGCAATCGGCGCGAGGAACTGGCTGAAAACTGGGTGAGCCGCTTCTTTGCCAGCTATCCGCTCGACAGCAGTGGTTTCATGCGGACACGACGCGATCGTTTCGCCAATCCCGTAGGAGAAACGACGCGCATCTCGGCCGGCATACTTCTTGATGCCGTCATCGGAATGGACGCCGACCCGGCGACCGTGAAACAGGCACTTCACGATCTCATCTGGATCCGCGCCGTGCAGGACATGCCCCCTTCCAAGGCCGTGGGCGCGCTGTACCTGCTCAAGGACCTGCTGCGCGGTGAAATACTGCCCGAATGCCTGAAGCCGGAAAACGGTCCGCAGGTTCTGAACGAATACCTCGCCATG
>JAXVQY010000101.1:0-4498 GCA_037303805.1 bacterium
TTGGTGGTGCCCTTGATGCCGGCTTCCATGCCGCCGTAGGAAATGGTCATCTGCGGCAGCCATTCGGTGTTGTCGCGGAACAGATCCATGCCGATCCTGCACAGCTTCTCATAGTTCATGAGCTGCCAGCCGTTCTGGGGCCGGAGCAGAATGAGATCGTCGGGATTGATGCGGCTTATGTCGAAGTAGATGGGGCCGCGTCCGGCACGGATTTCCATGGCCATGGCTATGGTAATGAAATGCGGGTCGGTATTCACGCCGAGCACGGGAGAATACTTTTCCATGAAGGGCTCGCCCTTGGCGTTGACGAAACGGGCGCCGAGAGGAATGAGCTTGGTCTGTCCTTCCCAGCCGAAATAGCGGGGCATGTTCCAGACGCGGCTGAACTCGAAGTCCTTGAGTCTGGCTCCGGCTTTCCACACCATTTCCACGCCTTCACCCGTGGGCGTGTTCTTGCCGTAGGAGGTCTTCCAGCCGCCTACGCCCGTGGCGGCAATGACCACCTGCGCACGGAAACGATAGAAGTCGCCGTTTATGGAGTCGAAGCCCACGGCGCCGACGACGCGGCCGTTCTTCTTCAGAAGATCGGTCACCATGATGCGGCCGAGGCTGGTCACATTGGCCTTGCGCAGCTGACGCACGAGGTTGCGGACCATGTCTTCACCGCCGCGACCGACCAGTTTGGCGGGGTACAGCTTGACATGAGGCAGGCCGCGCTGAGGAATACTTTTGAGAGTGCCGTCTTCCTTGCGGAAGAATTCGCAGCCGTAGCGCTGGTAGTCCTCAAGACGCTCATGGGAACGACGAAGGATCTCCTCTATCTGTTCCTGATCGCAGAGGCCGTCGAAATAGTAGATGAAGTCTTCAACCCAGGCATCCAGATCATCGCCGGGAAGAACGGCGTCGAAGTCGCCGCCGGCCATGGACATGAGGCCGCCCCATTCCTTGGGACCCTTGTCCACGATGACGACCTTCCGTTCCGGCATGAGTTCGGTAAAGCGCTTGGCCGCCCACAGACCCGCGGAACCTCCGCCAATGATAAGCAGGTCGCTTTCAACAACATGAGTGATTCTGTCAGGCATGGTAGACCTCCTTGTCTCTGAGGTCGTTGCCTTCCACGGCATCGTACCGGGGGCCCGGAAAGACCGGAGGCAGTTTTTCCTTGAACGGATGTACGAAAATAGCTCCGGCGGGGCAGAGTCGTTCACACACAAAACATGTCATGCAGTCGTCGGGGTAGGCAATGAAGGCCTTGCCCTGTTCATTGAGGCGAATGGTGTCCAGAGGACATTTCTGCACGCATACGCCGCAGCCGACGCACTTGGAGTCGTCGATATGCTGTATCATGTCGCCGTCGTCCTCGTCAGTCGTCCGCCCCCCGGCGGTACGGCTGAACAAGCTTCATGGTAAAAAAGAGAAGCTCCGAAAATCTCCGTTCATTTTCGGAAGAAAAATCCTTTGCCTCGCGTCTCCGGTAGTTTTCGTCCCCTTGAAAACGGCAGCTTGCATGCCCCGGATCAGCTGAATACGCAGTATGTTGATAGAACAATCACATTTAATATAAAATAAGTCAAAGCGATAATTTTTTATTTTTGTTCGATAGAATCAAACATTTCATGAGGCTGCAAAACCATTTACCGTTACGGAAAAAGTTATAAAAAATAATGAGTTAAAACAGTATATATAAAAATTTTCCGAAAAAACAAAACGACATCGGGATATTTGTCGGAAGAAGGACTGCCGGAGAGTGTCGTCGTCGGCAATATCTGCTTTCGAAGATTGAGGAAAGAAGTTCGAAACGCTGAAAGCCTGCCTGTCGAAGTCGGTTCTTCGGTATGGTGAAAGAAAAATATTCTGTGACGGAAAGGACATGAGGAAGAAGATGGCCGGCGTTTCCGGGTATGATCATGAAGAAGATGGGGCATCGTCCCGAGCCGTGAAAGTTCCGTTCCCCATGTCCTGAGCAGCGGCAGTGGTTCATGGTCCGGAGAAAGTCTCTTCCGGCATGGGGCACAGGAAGTTGTCTGACCGGCAGGCACAACAGGAAAGAAATTTTTCGGACAGCACCGCTGTGTCGGATATGTTGCAGAAAAAATCCCCGCCGGAACAAAATTCCGGCGGGGACGAGGAGTTCTTCTATGTCGGAGTGCTCAGCTACGGAGCGGAATTACACCTGCATGCGGAGCGGGAAGCGGAAGCCGATGGCGCCGGTGGGGCAGCTCGTGCGGCAGTTGGCGCAGTGCCAGCATTCGTCGCCGTGGGCCACTTCGGGACGGTCGAGGCCGTTGTCGAGGTGCTTGAGCTCCAGAACATAGCCGGGGCAGTCTTCCACGCAGGTGCCGCAGCCCTTGCAGTGGCCGCAGTGCATGCAGCGGGCGGCTTCGAGCTGAGCCTGCTCGGCGGTGTAGCCGGCGTTGTTTTCCGTGAAGTCCATGTGGTTGGTGCAGGCCTGCTTCTGAGGTTCGGTCTTCTCGTACTGGAGAATGCCGTAGATCTCTTCCATGGGCACCACATAGGGTTCCTTGGTTCCGGCGAGGTCGTCGCGGGCCACGATGGTATTGTCGTCGCCGATGGCGTACACGCGGGAATTTTCACCGGTCAGGTAGGCATGCACGCCGAAGGCTGCACGACGGCCGTTGCCGATGGCGGCAGCAATGGAGGCGGGGCCGGAAGCCACGTCGCCGGCGGCAAAGATGCCTTCGACGGAGCTGGCCTGCTTGCCGTCGACCACGATCCAGTTGCGGGGCGTGAGGTTGACTCCGGCTTCGGCCATGAAGTCGAGGTCGGTCTTCATGCCGACGGCGAAGATCACGGTATCGCAGTCGAGGGTATGCTCGCCGCCTTCCACGGGAACCAGGGTCAGACGGCCCTTTTCATCGAAGCGGCATTCCTTCACTTCAAAGTAGTCCACACCGGCGGTCTTGCCGTCCTTGGTGCGGATGGCGGACATGGTGCAGGAATTGTGGATCTGGATGCCTTCTTCGGCGGCCTGTTCGAGGTCTTCCGCAGGAGCGCGCATTTCACCGGCCTTTTCAAGGCAGATGACGTGCACTTCTTCGGCACCGAGACGGCGGGCCACAAAGGCGGCGTCGAAGCCGACACCGCCGCCGCCCATGACGACCACGCGCTTGCCCACTTCGGGACGCAGGCCGAGGGAGGCGGCACGCAGAAATTCCACGGCCTTCACCGCGGTTTCGTTTCCGGGGATGGGCAGGCTGTTTTCCTTGGGAGTGCCGGTGGTCACGATGACGGCGTCATGAGCGGCGCGAACGTCGGCAAAGGAGATGTCGCGACCGACCATGGTGTTGACGCGGGCACGCACGCCCACTTCGAGGATCCAGCCGATTTCACGGTCGACCACGTCGCGGGGCAGACGGAAGTCCGGCACGCCGTAGCGGGTCATGCCGCCGAGCACGGGGTTGGCCTCGTACACGGTGACGTCATGGCCCAGCAGGGCCAGGAAATAGGCGGCGGTGAGACCGGCGGGGCCGCCGCCGATGATGCCGACGCTCTTGCCCGTGGCGGGACGGCGCTTGAAGAGCGCGGAGCCGTAGGGGGCATAGTCGAAGACGGCGCGTTCAAGCGCACGGGTGTTCACGCAGGCGTCGTAGCCGGCGCGGTTGCAGTTGGACTGGCAGAAGTGCGGGCACACACGGCCGGTCACGCCGGGGAAGGGGTTCTTGGCACGCAGGTAGCGCAGGGCTTCACCGAATTCGCCCTTTTCCACAAGAGCCTGCATCTTCTGGATGGAATTGCCCGCGGGGCAGAAGTGTTCGCACGGCGAGGTGCGGAACTGCTCCTTGAGGCTGTCGCCCATGACGATGGGCATGGTGATTTCACGACTATATCTAGGCGGCATGATAATACTCCTTGAGTGACTGATCCGCTCCCGATTTCGGGAGGGGGCTGCCGGAAACCTGTTCCGGCTGCCGGGAAACCCTGCGGGACGTTGCCGTCCCGCAGACGGTTTCAGACGGAAAGGGCTCTACAGAAGAGGGGCCTTGCCCCAATGGAACTCGGTGCCGTTCTCGCCCTTGATGAGGAGCAGGGGCTTCGCCATGTCGGGGTTGAGCTTGGGGTAATCCGTGATCTTGTATACGCAGCGGCCCGTTTCCTTGCGTTCCATGGTGGCCTTGATGGCCAGCTCGCACACCTTGAGCACTTCGCACGATTCGTGGCAGCGCATGAGGTCGCGCAGGGTGTCGGCATGGAGCTGAGGAATCTGTTCTTCAAGGAAGGTGATCTTTTCCAGAGCGCGTTCCATGCCGGCCATGGAGCGGCGGAAGCCCATGTAGTACATCATGACGTTGCGGGCGGCTTCTTCCAGTTCCTGATAGGTCAGTTCCTGATCGTTGCCGAGCGGGGCAAAGATGCTGGACTTGACCTGAGAGGCAAGATCTTCGTCGATCTTGCCGGCCTGTTCCATGCCGGAAGCCTTCATGGCGGCCTGACGGCCGGCTTCGAAGCCGCCGCACATGGCGCCGGAGCAGTACAGGAA
>JAXVQY010000102.1:0-13414 GCA_037303805.1 bacterium
AAGTTTTCGGGAACCCCCAGCCTAGCTGGGGGTTTTCTTTTAACCAAAAAGGCCCCGGCTCTTGGATGGAGCCGGGGCCTTGTTGTTTCTTAACTTTCTGGCGTTATGACTTCTTTGACCTCAACAATCGTCCTTTCTGTTCTAGTGCGTACTTTCCTTCTTTGCACTGTTCGGACAATGGCCCGGATTGTTGAACCGTTTACTAAGATGATTTTTCTTTCTCTCACTTCTGCCAGAAAGGTTTCATCCTCAACGTTGGCGGTAAATTCTATGCCGTCTTCACCTTCACTGAATCTCCATCCTTCTGGGGAACCGTTGAGCATGGGGCCGACTACTTCAAGCATAGTTTCGCTTTCGTTATCGGTGAGTACAAGACCATCATCTTGACGAAAATAGCGTCGTTCCTGCTTGCCAACGGTTTCAGAAACAGCGCCTTCGCCAATCAGTTTTATGCTTTCGGCTCCTTCAAGGTCCAGAGTTTGTGTCAAACGTGAAAGCCTGTCGCGTGTCCTTGCCGTGTTGTATACATTAATAATGCATTGGTTAAAAATAGAGACCTCTCCAGCCTCATTTTCAACAGTAACACATCCGTTTTCTTCTTTTTGAACTTCCTTGACCTTTTTCCCAAAAGCCCACTTTCCTACAGAGATTACTCCGGCTAGGACAGTAACTGCTCCAGCTGCTGATGCAATCAGTTCGCCATGCGTGATAAGCATGTCAACAATAAATGAACCAGGTCTGAAATTACCACTAACCTTGATGTCAATATCCGCACCCTTTCCGTACACCGCCTCTGCGGAACTGCGTGCAAGTCCGTCAAGAGCAAGAAGGGACTGAGCAAGGGCGGATGCTGAAATCTCGTGTCGCTCAAAGGCCTGTCCGTCAAATTCAATAGAAAATTTTTCTTCCACGGTACATCTCTCCAGCATCATAGCTACCCCCTTAAAACGTAAGGGCCTTTTCACCCCTATCATCGACAATGCTCACTCGTCCACAATTTTTTATTTCATGCTCGTGGCTGGTGTAGCAGTTAGACGGTAAAACAAAGCCCCGCTACCAGATATGGAACCGGGGCCTTGTTTTCCTGTGTTACGCCATGGCAGCCGCGAGCGCTAGTTTTGCCATGATGAGGCAGTTCACCGCCGTGCGGATGTGTGCGTTCTGGCTCTGCACGAGGTCACGCTCAAGCTTCTCATCTCCCGTGGAGTATCCGCGCAGCCCGTGGAGCTGAACTGTCTGCATGAGCAGGTCGAGCTTGCCCTGCATGGCCTTCAGCTCCTTCATTTCGGCAGAAAGAGCGGGAGCAGGAGCAGCAGGCAGAGAGCGTGCTTTCCGCGTCTCTACGCCGCTCAGAGCGCGCAATTCCAGTGTGATGATGTAGTCTCTAGCCTCGGCCATCTTCTCCTGTGGAAGCTGGGCGTACTCGGCAATGCGGAAGTGCCTGTTGAACCGCGCCCAGAGCTCGGAGCGTGCCTTTCCTTGCAGGTGTGCCGGACAGGTGGACAGCTTCGCGTCAACGAGGGCTTTCAGGTCGGAACGGTCGGCGGGAGGAAGGGCGGAGGACTTTCCGGCGCGTTCCTTCGTCCAGTAGTTCCAGAGCACGTCGTCACATTCGTTCTGGTAGCGGATGATCTTCTCTCGCAGTTCAGGGCGTACCTTGTTCGGATTGATGGACGCCAGATAGGCCGGGAGCTTGCGGACGGGCATACAGAGCGTGTTCTGTTCGCCTGAATTGGAGGGTATGGTCATGATGACCACACCCCATCTTTCGCAGCTAGACAGCTTGCGCTGCTGTGAACGCCAATCAAGGCCCATGTTTTCCACGATGGGTTTCATGGCCGTGTAGGGCTGGTTCTGGTACGAAATGCAGTAGATGGTGTCACCATGGAAGGCGACCGGGGAGAGGGGATAAATCTGGCTCATGTGAGCACTCCTTGTATGGATGTTCAATTCCCCTTTTCCGAAATAGAAAAGGGCGGGAGCTTGAACAGCGCTACAAGGTGCGCCCCACACACTTTCCCCTTGCCGGGTATTGTATGGTGAATGGACTCCCGCCCGTAAATGCGAATATAGCACAGCCAACCCCATACGGACAGAGATTGACTTAAATGAAAAACCCGCTTTCACGGTGGCGGTTTCCGCCTTGTATCGGCTGTTCAAGGCCGTGGCGAAACTCTACGCATAAAAGCGGGCTTAAGTCAAGGGTTATCAGGCATCCCAGTTGCTGGCGTTCTGCACCACATTCAGGAAGAACCACGGGTCGTCACATTCAAAGAGAAGCGGATTCGCCCGCGCTCCTTCCCTGTAGATTATCGCGCCATTGGTGTCGGGCACAATGGAAACGATTTTATCATGCCGGATTCTCATGGACTCCTGACTTCCTGTAAGCATATAGATATGCTTGCTGGTCACGGCGACTATGCCACTTCCGAGGTCTTTCAGTTCTTGGCGTTCAACCCTGTGCCCCTGTGTTTTCCCCAGGTGCCAATATACGCCCTTGGCAAGTCGAAGAGAAACGCCTTGCTGCCCAGACTGCCATTGGCTGACGGTTTTGATTTCCGAAATATGCACAGGCTGGAACGCCCACACCAGAATTTCTGATTTCATGAGCTTGAAAGGAAGCCCGGCGACATTGACACGAGGCTTGACATTGCCCTCGATAAGATCACGAACAATCAGGCCTTGTCCAAGAAGCCGCTGGTCAGCAATGGAAATGTCATCCAATGTTAGCCCCAGCTTTTCAATGACCTCATCAAGGTGAGCTTCTTCGTTTTTATCAAGGATGCCGTCTTCAAGATTCCGACGTATCAATTTCCCTACGGCTGCGGCCTTGGTTTTTGTATCGGCGTCCTTTACTTTTTCAAGCTCTTCTTCAATCGCTTCTTTTGTGCTTCCGGCATACTGAGCAAGGATTGCTTCTTCTTTTGAAAGTTTTTTAGGAGTGGCTCCTTTTTGCATCTTGAGGATTTTCCAGCCTCCCCATAGGAAAGCCACCCCTACAAACATGGCAAAAAATTCTCCACAACTGCTGAGTTTCTCTTGTGCACCAAAAACGCCGATCAACGTGAGTAAGCCAAGAACGCACAGGGCAACGCCAATCACTTTTTTCAAAAAGTTCTTCATGCCTCAATCCTCCTCCGGCGAGGCTAGCGTTAAAAGCCTTGCGGCTCAAGGGAAAATCACCACAGCCCGGCGTCTATGCACAGATTCTTCACCACGCTGTTTTCGTTCCTCTGTAGCTGCTCTATTCTACGAGCTCTTGTGCACTCCCATGCGTCCACGGGATCTTGTTTGCTCCATGCCTCAAAAAGTCGTTTCTGCTGGCGGCTGAGGCGATATTCCGGATATTCCTGTTCCATGTACAGACCGGCGCGGGCAAGCTCTCCCTTGGCCTGCTGAGGAGGCTCAAAGCGGTTCCCGTCCACCTTGGCCGGGCATGTTCCGAAGGCGGAAGGAACGCCGGGGAGTTCGCTGTATTGCTTGTTGCTCCGAACAGCGTTCACAGCCCCCACGGCGGGAAACAGGTTGTACATGTCGGCCTGCATAAGCCGATACTCACGGCTGGCCTTTTCAGCGCATTTGCGCCCCTTGTAGGGCTTCCCCTTGCTGTCCACGCACAAGGGGGCACCTTCGCGCCACTCTTTGAACGTCCGGCCGAAGTTCTCCGCCGGTACAGCGTGTTCCCATTCCATGCGCTCAGCCCGTGCCTTGTGCTTGTCAGTGGTGAATCCATCCGGCAGACAAATACGCTTTTCCTCGTCGAACTCGTAGCCGCAATACACCGTAACACGGTGATCGGCGTACACCTCGCGCTCAAGTAGCCGCTTGGCCTTTGCGAAGGATTCGTTACTTTCGTTCCCGGCGGCCGCAGCCATGCCGGGCAATGCCATGATTAGAAGAAGAGAGAATAGTAGTTTTTTCATGGCAGGCATGATAATTCATTCAGGCACATTCGTCAGGCACATGATACTGGCATCAAAAAACGTTATTTAGGCACATTTAGGCACATTGCAAGCCATATAATACCAATTATTTTACTATGTTACGTTTTAGAGCCCCCGGCTCATAACCGGATTGTCGTAGGTTCGAAGCCTGCCGGGTCCACCACCATCAGGGTGATGACGGACGGATTTTTCCGCCCGTTTTCTTTTTAACCGGCGCCACGGGCGACGGAGACGGAAAAAGGCCGTCCGCGGAAGGCGGGCGGCCTTTTGTCATTCAGCTGCCGGGAAGGTCTCAGGCTTCCAGGAAGGCCTGATAGGCGAGTTTTGCGGAATAGATGTCCGGCACGGAAGAGAGTTCAAAGGGGCTGTGCATGCCGAGCAGGGCGGGACCGGCATCCACCACGTCCATGCCGTAGGCCGCGAGGAACAGGGCCACGGTACCGCCGCCGCCCACGTCCACCTTGCCGAGTTCGGCCATCTGCCAGGGGATGTTCTTCGCGTCGAGCACGCCGCGCATCCAGCCGATGTATTCGGGATGGGCGTCGTTGGCGCCGTACTTGCCGCGGGAGCCGGTGAACTTGCAGAAGGCCACGCCGTAGCCGAAGAACGCGGAGTTCTTGAGTTCGTGACGGTCCTGCCAGTCGGGATCCACGGCCGCATGCACGTCGCCGGACATGGCCTTCGTGTTCATCATGATGCGGCGGAAGGGAGTTTCGGGTTCCCAGGCGGCGGCCATGTCTTCCACGCAGTATTCGAAGAAGCGGGAGCTGGCGCCGGTGGAGCCGTCGGAACCGATTTCCTCCTTGTCCCAGAAGATGAGGCAGCTCGTGTATTCCGGATCCTCGGCGTCGAGCAGGGCGCGCAGCGCCGTGTACACGCAGATGCGGTCGTCCTGGCCGTAGCCGCCCACGATGCCCTTGTCCAGACCCACGTAGCGGGCCCGGCCGGCGGGCACGGCTTCGAGTTCCGCGGAAATGAGATCGTCTTCGCGGATGCCGTATTTTTCGTTGAGAAGCTGGAGAATGCGGGCCTTCACGGCTTCCTTGGGAGCCTTGTCGTCTTCCTTGTCCGGATCGGCGAGCACGGGCTCATGACCGAGGATGACGTTGAGCTTTTCGGCGTCGAAGGCTTCGGAGAGCTTGAGACCGCCGTCCTTGTGCGCCAGATGGGGCAGCAGGTCGGCGATGGTGAACACGGGTTCGTTCTCCTCTTCGCCGAGGCAGACGCGGATGACTTCGCCGTCGGCCTTCACGATCACGCCGTGTATGGCCAGAGGACGGGCAAACCACTGATATTTGCGCAGGCCGCCGTAATAATGGGTCTTGGCCTGTCCCACGCCCACCTGTTCCATGATCGGATGCTGCTTGAAGTCCAGACGGGGGCTGTCGGTATGGGCGCTGATGAGACGGATGCCTTCGGAAAGCGGTCTGCGGCCGCGGCGCGCCACGAACACGGCCTTGCCGTGCAGCGACTGCCAGCCCCTGCCGGTGGCGAAGCCTTCGGTGTATCCGGCTTCGCGCAGTCTCGCGATGACGCCGTCCACGGCTTCGCGTTCGGTCTTGCAGTCGGAAATGAAGCGGATGTAATCGTCCGCCAGCGCCGTCATGGCCTGGCGGTCTTCGGCCGAGCGGTAGACTTCCCAGCCGGATTTGGAAGCAGATGCAAGTTCGTCCATGATGACCTCGAAATGAGAATATGTTTGTCTTCAGGCGGAGTTCCGTCGAAACCGCAGGACGGCGCGTGCGCCGTGCATGCCGCGTTTTGTCCCGTGCGGCATGTCCTGTTCATCATAATAATTATGCGTCGGCGTTCGTGAAGGGGGAAACGTCGTTTTCGCTTCTGCCGAGAGCCTGTTTCAGCACCCGGGCCGCGTCGGCGTAATCCTCCTCTTCCATGGTCCGCGGGTCCAGCTGGAAGTGCGGGCCGTCCAGTCTGCCCACAAGGGGCGGATCCGTGGCGAGCAGATGCTTCTTCAGCTGCGTGGCGGAACCCCTTTCCGGCCGGATGCACACCAGCGTGGTCGGCATGCCCTGTTCCGGGAAGGAACCGCCGCCCACGCGGGAGAAGTCCTCCTTCAGGGAACAGACGGCCAGACCGGCGAGTTCGTCGTTCAGCAGGTCGCGCAGGGCTTCGGCCTTTCCGCGCAGCGTCGCGGCATCCATGCTCATGCGGCGCACGGTGGGGATGGCCCGGCGTGCCGTTTCCGGATCGCGGTACAGCCGCAGGGTGGCTTCCAGCGCGGCCAGGGTGAGCTTGTCGCAGCGCAGGGCGCGCAGCAGCTGATTCTTTTTCATCCGGTCGACATATTCCTTTCTGCCGACGATGATGCCCGCCTGCGGGCCTCCGAGCACCTTGTCGCCGGAAAAGGTCACGACGTCCGTCCCCTGACGCAGCACTTCGGGCACGGTGGGTTCGTCGTGCAGACCCCAGCGGGAGAAATCCATGAGGCTGCCGCTGCCGAGATCTTCCAGCATGGGCAGGCCGTGGGCATGGGCAAAGGCCGCGAGCTCGTCGGCGGGCACGCTCGAATGGAATCCTATGATGCGGTAGTTGGACGGATGCACCCAGAGCACGGCACGGGTGTTTTCCGAAAGGGCGCGTTCATAGTCGTCCAGGTGGGTGCGGTTGGTGGTGCCCACCTCCCGGAGCGTGGCGCCGCTGCGTTCCATCACGTCGGGAATGCGGAAGCTGCCGCCGATCTCCACAAGCTGCCCGCGGGAGAGTATCACCTCGCCTCCCTTGCACAGCGTGTCGAGCATGAGCAGCACGGCGGCGGCGTTGTTGTTCACCACCAGGGCGGCTTCGGCCCCGGTGAGGGAACACAGCACTTCTTCCACCAGACTGATGCGGCTGCCGCGTTCCCCGGTTTCCAGATTGAATTCCAGATTGCTGTAGCCGGACGCGGCAATGCGTACCGCCTCCTGCGCTTCCTTCGCCAGCACCGAACGGCCGAGATTGGTGTGAACCACCACGCCCGCACCGTTGATCACGCGCCGGAAGCGGGGCCGGTCCCGATGTTCCACGGCGGCCTTCAGACGCGGCCGGACCGCTTCCGCCCGCAGTTGCGCCTCGTCCGTCACAAGCCCGGAGCGGATCTCGTCGCGCAGCTCGTCGAGCACGGCGCGGCAGCTGTCCAGCAGCACGCTGTGCGGCGTGGACGGAAAGAGTTCCTCCAGCTGGCGGAGGCAGGCGTCGACGGAGGGAAGCCAACGGAAAAGTGACGACATGGATGCTCCTCTCAGATGAGAAAAAGTAACGTTCCGCCGGAAACGCTCCGACGGAACGGGAAAGGGGTTCGGTTCAGACCTGCCGGGGCGGCGTCAGCAGGGAAGGCCACATCTCGAACAGCTCCGAAAGCAGGTACAGCGAACCGCATACCAGGACGGGTCTGCCGCTTGCCGCCTTCCGTGCGGCGTGCAGCGCCTCGCCGAGATCGGGCACGGCCGAGGCTCCGGCGCCCAGCATGGCGGTCAGCACGCCCGTCATGGCCGCGCGGGGATTGTCCTTGATGGCGGGCACGAACACGGGCAGATCTCCGGCCAGTCTCCGCACCAGCGCGGAAAGCGTTTCCGGCTGCTTGTCGGCCAGGCAGGAAAAGACCACGGCTCCGGGTCTCTCCTCGTCGCTCATGGCCCGGACCGCCGCCAGAAGCGCCGTCATGCCGTGGGGGTTGTGGGCGCCGTCCAGCCACATGACGGGATGCCCGTCGCCCTCGGGCACGAACTGGAGCCGTCCGGGAATGAAGGCCCGGCGCAGACCGAGCGCGATGGTATGGGCGTCGGTCTTCCAGTGGTAGCGGTGGCAGAGCATGACCCAGGCCAGCACGGCCGTCTGAGCGTTCATGCGCTGATGTTCGCCGCGCAGACCGAGCGTCACGTCGTCCGGCAGTACGGCGCAGGCCTTCAGATCGTCGGGCAGACATTCCCACAGGGCCTTGCCCGCAGGGGTGCCGTCGCAGCCTCCGGCCGAGGGACGGCAGCACAGGGGAATGTCGCGCTTTTCCGCCTTGGAAAAAAGCACGTCGCGGGCTTCGTCCGCCTGCGGGGCGCTCACGGCCAGCGACACGCCGGGCCGCAGCGCGTCGGACTTGTCGTCGGCAATGGCGGTCAGGGTGTCGCCGAGCACGTTCATGTGATCCATGCCAATGGGCACGAAACACACCATGTCCACGGGCAGGGCCGTGGTGGCGTCGTAACGGCCGCCGAGACCGGCCTCGAAAATCATGAGATCGCTCTCGCTGGTCTGGAAGGCGGACGCCGCCATGACGGTGAGAAGCTCGAAATAGGTGAGTTCCTTTTCCGCCTGCACGGCGTTTCCGGCCAGCGCGGGCCACACGCGGCGGGGCAGCATGGTGTGGTTGAGCTGAATGCGCTCCTCGGGCCAGACGAAGTGCGGCGAGGTGTACAGACCGACGTTCATGCCGTGGGCCATGGCGATGGACTGCAGAAACACCGAGGTCGAACCCTTGCCGTTGGTGCCCACGATCTGTACGGCGGGACAGCGCAGCTTGTCGAGTCCGAGAGCGTGCAGCGCGCGCTGCATGCGGCCGAGCCCCATGTCCATGTGGAAAAGACCGAGAGAGTTCAGATGACGAATGACGTCCTCATAGGATTGGAAGGGCGCGGATTCGGGCAGAGTGCAGCAGGAACGGGTTTCACACATGGGCGGCTTCTTTTTTGGTTCTGACGGCGGAGCGCAGCCAGTCGTACCAGGCATCGAGACCTTCGCGGTTGCGGCAGGATATTTCCATGACGGCCAGATCGGCATTCAGCGCGGCGGCGTGGGCGCGGGCCTTCGCCACGTCGAAATCGACGTAGGGAAGCAGGTCGATCTTGTTGAGGATCATGGCCTTGGCCTTGTGGAAGAGATAGGGATACTTCTGCGGCTTGTCGTCGCCTTCGGTCACGCTGAGCAGGGCGATCTTGGCATCCTCGCCGCAGTCGAATTCCGTGGGACAGACCAGATTGCCCACGTTTTCGATGAACAGGATGTCCAGCCCGTCGCAGTCGATGGACTGGAGCGCCTCGCTGATCATGCTGCTGTTGAGGTGACAGCCGCCTTCGGTGTTGATCTGCACGGCCTGGACGCCGGAAGCGGCCACGCGGCGGGCGTCGTTGTCGGTCTGGAGGTCGCCTTCGATGACGGCCATGCGGAATTCGCCCGCAAGGTCGGCCAGCGTGCGTTCCAGAAGCGACGTCTTGCCGGAACCGGGAGAACTGATGAGGTTGAGAACGAGAATGCCGCGGCGCGCGAAGTCGGCGCGAAGGCGTCCGGCAATGCGGTCATTGGCTTCCAGAACGTTGCGGACGACGGGAATTTCCATGATGAGCCTCGGAATGTTCAGGATGAAACGAAAAAGGGGGCGCTACTCCGCCTCCAGATGGTCGAGAAAGATGCCTTCCCCTCCGATGACGCTGAAGGGGACGGTTTCGCCGCATGCGGGACAGGGCGCATACAGGGCGTTCCTGTCGGCGGGGGAGAATTCGTGCCCGCACATGCAGCAGGACAGACGCAGCGGCTCTTCCACGAGTTCGAGTTTCGCGCCCTCGTGGGGCGTGCCTGCGGTCATGGCCTCGAAGGCCATGCGCATGGCGTCCGGCTGTACCTGATCCAGCACGCCGTGTCGTATGCGCAGAAGAGTGAGCATGGTCGCGCCGTGACGGGAAAGTTCTTCCCGGGCGATATCCATAACGCTTGCCATAAGGGAAAGTTCATGCATGGGAAAGGTCTATAGGAAAATGTCCTGACCGTCCACCGTGGCAGAATTTTTCACATGAAGGAGGTTGCTTGTCATGGCCCGCGCATCTCGGCTATAGAGGAGGGAAACACCGCTTCGAAACAGAAGCATGAGAGGAATCCATGCGCAGAATCTTGCGTCATTTGATCGTGGCGGCGGTCATGCTGGCCGTCGCCCTCGGCGTGGTCGCCGTGCTGAAGGATGATCCCGGCTATGAGGCCGGGCGTTCGGAAATATCGGGAAAGATCGTCGGACTTACCGAATATCAGGAAGGCCGGGACAGGACGGAGGCCTCCGTCCCCGCACGGGACGGCGCTCCCGCCGCAGCGGAGGAAAGCCGTCCGGCCTCTGCCTCCGCCCCGTTCGACAACCGGCCCGCCTCGGTGGAGACGGTTCCGGCCGCCGGAAAGGTGCAGGAGGAATCCCCGGCCGGGCGGAAGAGCGGGGAAGCCGCCGCCCGCAGGGAGGAGAAGGAAGAGCCGCGCAGGGAAGAGCCTGCCCCCGCGCCGGAAGCCCGTCCCGCGGAGAAGGAAAAGGCCGTTCAGGAAAGTGCCGCCTCCCGGGATGCCGGGGAACGTCGTCCGGCCGAGGAAAAGGCTGCCGCCCGGGACGGCGCGAAGACCTACGAACGGGAGGTCACGTCCGCGAAGTTCGCCATGAAGGGCAGCCAGATCAAGCTGATCCTTCAGGGCAACGCGCCCATGGTCGGCCATTATTCCACGCTGGGCGATCCCGACCGCGTGGTGCTCGACCTTGCCGGAAACTGGGACATCGAGGTGCCCCGCGTGCCGAGCAACCGGCTGATTCAGGGCGTCCGCGTGGGGCATCATGAGGACAAGACCCGCATCGTGCTCGACATGAAGACCATGGGCAGGGTGGCGCTGGTTCCCCTGAGCCGCAATTCTCTTGAACTCTGCATACAGTAAGGCGGAAGCATGAACGTCAACGGCAGGCATTACCGGACGATATGGACGGAGGGAACAGGGGCGGACGAGACCCTGTACATCATAGATCAGACGGCGCTTCCCCATGAGTTCCGCGTGCTGGCGCTGCGCAGCGTCGAGGATGTCTGCCGCGCCATACGCGACATGTGGGTGCGCGGCGCGGGACTGATCGGCGCCGCGGCGGCCTGGGGCGTGTGGGTGGCGGCCCGAACGGCGCCGCGCGAGGATGTCGCCGGATACGTCTCCCGGAGCATGGAGGCGCTGCGGGCCACGCGGCCCACGGCGCGCAATCTTGCCTGGGCGCTGGAGCGTCAGAAAAGGGCCATGGCCGGACTGTCCGGCGAGGCGGCCGTGCGTGCCGCCCGCGACGAGGCCGCGGCCGTTGCCGATGAGGACGCCGGGTTCTGCCGCCGCATCGGGGAACACGGCCTTTCTCTTATTAAGGAAGCGGCGGCCCGGCATCCCGGTCGCCCCGTGAACATACTCACGCATTGCAACGCCGGCTGGCTGGCCTTTGTGGATTACGGCTCCGCGCTCTCTCCGGTGTACGCGGCCTTCGACGCCGGTATCCCCGTGCACGTCTGGGTGGACGAGACGAGGCCGCGCAATCAGGGTGCGGGCCTCACGGCCTGGGAACTGGGCATGCACGGCGTGCCGCATGATCTGATTGCGGACAACGCGGGCGGGCATCTCATGCAGCACGGCATGGTGGACCTGGTCATCACCGGGGCCGACCGCGTGACGCGCACGGGCGACGCGGCCAACAAGATAGGCACTTATCTCAAGGCGCTGGCCGCGGCCGACAACGGCGTGCCGTTCTATGTCGCGCTTCCGTCCTCCACGTTCGATTTCACGATGCGCGACGGCGTGCGCGAGATTCCCATCGAGGAGAGAAACGCCGACGAGGTGCGTGTCATGACCGGGCTTTCGGCGTCGGGCGCCCGGGAGAGCGTTCTCATCTGTCCTTCCGGGACCACGGCCCGCAACTGGGCCTTCGACGTGACGCCCGCACGGCTCATCACCGGACTCATCACGGAGCGGGGCGTGTGCGGAGCCTCGGAACGGGACATCCTTGCCCTGTACCCGGAACAGAACATTGCTGAGGAAAAGTCATGAGCGCGGATGAAGGATACGTCAAATATCATTGTGTGCATGAACTCGGTCCCGCGCCGGAGCATCCCGGCTGGGCGGCGCTGAACGATCTGCGGACCGATCTCGTGCGGGCCGGACTGGTGGGCGTGCTGGACAACGGCGTCGGCTACGGCAACGTTTCCCTGCGCACGGAGAACGGCTTTCTGGTCACGGCCACGGCCACGGGGCATATTCCCGTGGCGGGCCCGGAGCATTACTGTCTCGTGACCCGCTGCGACATCGACGCCAACACGGTATGGTCGGTGGGACCTGCACAGGCCAGTTCCGAATCCATGACGCATGCCGCGGTGTACGGGGCCTCCCCGGAGACGGGCTGCGTCATTCACCTGCATCATGCGGGACTGTATCATCAGCTTCTGAAAGGCCGGGCTCCGGCCACGGCCCCGGAGGCGGCGTTCGGCACGCCCGCCATGGCGCACAGCGTGGCCGATCTGGTGCGGCGTCATCCTGCGGACGGGATCATCGCCATGACCGGTCATCAGGACGGTTTCATCATGTACGCTCCCGACGTGGATCACATGCGCGACCTGCTGTACATGCTTTCGCAGGGCTACATTCCCTGCTGAGGACCTCGGGACGCGGCAGACACGCAAAAGTAAAGACGGCCGGGACGACGTGCGGAACGGTCATGAGTGCGGAGACAGCAGTATGAACAGAAAAATAGGCATCATCGGCGGCAGCGGACTCGACGATCCGTCCCTTTTTGAAAACGCGCACGACAGCGTCCTGAACACGCCCTACGGCGAACCGTCCTGTTCCCTGCGGGAAGGAAGCATCGGCGGGGTCCCCGTGGTGCTCATGGCGCGGCACGGACGCCGGCATACCATACCGCCCAGCCAGGTGAACTACCGGGCCAATCTCTGGGCGCTCCGGGAGGTCGGATGCACCCATGTGCTGGCCAGCACCGCGGTGGGATCGCTCCGCGAGGAGATACGGCGCGGCGATCTGATCCTTCCCGATCAGTTCATCGACTTCACCCGTTCCCGCAAGCTGAGCTTCTTCGAGTCGTTCGAACCGGGCAATCCGCGCCATACCGCCATGGCCGAACCCTTCGACGCCGACCTGCGCCGCATGCTTGCCCGGGAACTGACCGATCTGGGCTACCGGTTCCATGACCGCGGAACCGTCGTGACCATCGAGGGCCCGCGCTTTTCCACCCGAGCCGAGTCCCGGATGTTCCGCATCTGGGGCGCGGACATCATCAATATGAGCATAGCCACGGAAGCGGTCATGGCCAATGAACTGGGCCTTCCCTATGCCGCCGTGGCCATGAGCACGGATTACGATTCCTGGAAGGAGGACGACGCCGTGACCTGGGAAGCCATCCTTGCCGTGGCGCAGGCCAATGCCGAAAAGGTGCTGGAACTCTTCCGGCGCGTGATACCGAAACTCGGCTGAGAACGCGTGCCGGACAGGCCGCTTTTCGGAAGAGAAGGGCGGTTTTTCCGGGAACAGCGTGGCAGACATCGGAAAAATCGGGCGGAGCGTGTTCTCTGCCCGATTTTTTTATGATGTTTTATCAGTAAGTTACGATCAACAACGAAAAAAGTTCGCCCAAAAGGCAAAAAAGTGTTTGACAAGCCGGGGCTAAATGGGCATAACTCGAAAACGCGCTGAGGCACAGCGGCTCAAACGAG
>JAXVQY010000103.1:0-2963 GCA_037303805.1 bacterium
GGAACTAGACCCTGAACCTAGCGTGTCTACCAATTTCACCACTTCGGCGCAGAAATGTGAATAGACGATTTGCCATGCCTTTGCAAGTCTTTTTTTACCGAAAAGAAAAATTTTCTTATTAATCTTTTTCCTTGTCGTTTTTTGCGGAAAAAAGTGCATAGCGCCGGTAGCGTCTCTCTATATCCATTCGGGCCTTTCGCTCCAGCTCGTCGGCGTATTCCGGGAAACTGAGGCGGAGGGAGGCATATCGATTTTCCCCCTGAAGGAATTCGCCGTAATCCAGACTGGGCTTTTTACTGTCCAGAATAAAGGGAGTCTCTTTTTCGGGGTGATAACGGTAGAGCGGCCAATACCCTGCGGCTGTGGCACGTTTCATTTCCTCCTGAGCATGGGCCATTCCTGCCCGTATACCGTGGGCTGTACAGGGGGCATAGGCAATGATGATGGATGGTCCTTTATATTCCGACGCTTCACGCAGCGCTTTCATAAGCTGTTCCGGTGAAGCTCCCATGGAGACCTGAGCTACATAGATATTACCGTATGCCATGAACATGGCACCGAGATCTTTTTTAGCGCTTTTTTTACCTGACGAGGCAAACTGAGCCACGGCCCCAAGAGGCGTAGCCTTGGAGGATTGACCGCCCGTGTTGGAATAGACTTCTGTATCCACTACAAATACATTGATATCTTCTCCGCTGGCCAGAACATGATCGAGGCCTCCGAAACCTATATCATAGGCCCAGCCGTCGCCTCCGAACATCCAGAAATATTTTTTGACCAGCTGATCGGCGTGAACGAGAATGTCCTGTATCTGATTGTTCCGAGGAAGTTTTTCAAGTTCTTCTTTAAGTTTCTTTGAGGCTTCTTCCGATCCTGCATATTCATCGAAGAGCGTTAACCAGTGTACGGCGGCTTCTTTGGCAGAGCCGTCCGGCAGACTCTCCAAGAGTTTAAGGACACGTATGCGTTCTGCTTCTCGTTGTTGGCGAACGGAGAGCAGCATACCGAGACTGAATTCTGCATTGTTTTCAAAGAGTGAGTTGGACCAGGCAGGTCCCTGACCTTGGTTGTTGGTTGTGTAAGGGATACCTGGCATGGCTGCTCCCCAAGCCTGAGAACAGCCTGTAGCATTGGCCCAGTAGACACGTGTACCGAAAAGTTGAGTGAGCAGTTTTGCGTAAGGAGTTTCTCCGCATCCGGCACAGGCAGCAGAGAATTCCAGGAGGGGGCGATGAAACTGGCTTCCTCGTACGGAGAAGGGATCGAAAATGTGTTTTTCATCAAGGCTGAGAGCATAGTCCCAAACTTCGAGGGAGTCGGTGACATCAGTACGCGGTACCATGGCCAAAGCTCCGCTCGGACAGATTGCCGCACAACTTCCACATCCTGTGCAATCCATGATACTTGTCTGAAGCGTATACAGAAGCCCTTCTGCTCCATGTCCTTTTGCAGAAGATGCAATCAGTTTTTTCGGGGCGTTATTGACTTCTTTTGGGGTAAGCAGATAGGGCCGGATGACGGCATGGGGACAGACAAAGGCGCAGCGGTTGCACTGTACGCAGGATAAGGGATTCCATTGGGGCACTCGTACGGCGATATCTCTTTTTTCCCATGCGGTAAGTCCCATGTCCATTTGTCCATCTTCGTATCCGATAAAGGCACTGACAGGAAGAGCGTCTCCTTTTTGGGCATTGAGGGGCTCAAGAAGGTTGGACACGACAGAGGGGACATCCCTACGACTTCGAGTAGACGGAGCTTCTGCGTCCCTCCAGTTCTCCGGTACGGGAAATTCGACGACATGCATAAAGCCGGCCCGAATGGCCGCAATATTTCGGGCAACAACTTCTTCACCCTTGGCAAAGTAGGTTTTACGCACGGCGTCTTCCATGCATGTTTCTGCCTGCTCATCAGGGATGAGTTTAGCGAGGTGGAAAAACGCCGCCTGAAGAATGATGTTTACATGTTGACCGAGACCGAGATTGTGAGCGAGAGCTGTGGCATCAATGAGAAAAAGTCGTGCTTTTTTCTGTCCAAGAATTCTCCTCAGCTTGGCAGGCAGTCGCCGTTCCAGCTCTTCAGGCTGCCATGTACAGTTAAGCAGAAACAGGCCGCCCGGTTTCAGTTCTTCAGCCATATCGTAGAGGTTGACATAGCTTTGGCAGTGGCAGGCCACGATATCGGCTCGGCGTACCGCACAGGAGGAACGAACTGGCCCTTTACCTATCCGCAAATGAGATCGGGTGAGGCCATAGGATTTTTTGGCGTCGTATTCAAAGTACGCCTGAGCATACAGTGGGGTAACCCGGTTGATGATTTCCACGGTGTTTTTGTTGGCTCCGATAGTTCCGTCGGAGCCAAGTCCCCAGAATTTGCAGCTCATGATGATGTTGTCTTCCTCGGTGTCGAGAGGTGTCCCGCACGGCAGGGAAAGATGTGTCACATCATCTGTAATGCCTATGGAAAAGCGGTTTAAAGGCGAAGGGCGTCGCAGATTGTCGAACACATCGCGGATTTGTGATATGTCAGTGTCCTTGGAGGAAAGTCCGTAGTGTCCTCCGATGACAAGGACGGCGCGTCCTGCTTCCATGAGAGCCGAGCACACATCCTGATGAAGAGGTTCACCTGCCGAGCCCATTTCGCAGCATCGGTCAAGTACTGCCACGCGACGTACGCTTTCCGGCAGAACGGCAAGAAAATGTCGAGCAGAGAAGGGGCGGAACAGACGCACTTGTACAAAGCCGACTTTTCGGCCACGGGCTCGAAGCACGTCCACGGTTTCCCTGATGGAACCGCTTACAGAGCCCATGGCGACAATAATTTCTTCAGCCTGCGGATCTCCGTAATATTGGAAAATGTGGTAATCTCGTCCGGTAAGCCCCTTTATCCCGCCCATGTACATTTCTACTATGTCAGGCAGGTCATCATAGAATCGGCGCGAAGCTTCCCGGATCTGGAAAAATACA
>JAXVQY010000104.1:0-6236 GCA_037303805.1 bacterium
TCAACCAGCCCGTGGAAGTGGTGGAGCAGGTGCTTACCGGCGAGTTCCCCGACGGACTCGGCAACATGTGCCATGTACCCGAACGCATCAATTTCGATCCCTTCCCGTGGGATTCCATGGCCGTCTGGATACTCAGCCAGCTCAAGCGCTGGGGATATCTCAAGGGCGACGTGGACTATCGCTGCATAGCCGAACAGGTTTTTCTTGCCGCCGACTGTGCTTCCGTCATGAAGGAAATGGGATTCACTCCTCCCGCTTCGGCGTACAAGAAGCACGTCATCATGGGCAAGGAGTTCGATCCGGACAAACCGGAAGAATACATCAAGAGCTTTGCCGTCAGAAAGGCATAATCTGTTTTCTCATGAAGGCCGGAATACCGGTCTTTTCAAAACATGGGGACAGGGCCGGAATGATCGTCATGCCGGTTCTGTCCCGCATTTTTTCTGGTATGCCATATGAACAGTAAGTCCCTTCTTCTTTGTCTGCTGTTTGGCGCAGTTTTTCTTGCGCTGTGGCAGCTTCTGGCGCAGGGCTCGGAAATGCCCACGCCCGGGCAGGTTGCTTTTGTATCTCTGGATTTTCTCCGTGATCCTTTTTATGACGCAGGCCCCAACGACAAGGGCATAGCCATACTTGCGGCCTACAGTCTTTTGCGTCTGGTTTCGGGTTTTGTTCTGGCAAGCGTGGTGGCGGTCGTGCTGGGCGTGGTGCTCGGCCGCAGCCAGACACTGTTTGCCGCCGTCAATCCGTACATTCAGATTCTGCGTTCCATTTCTCCCATCGCGTGGATGCCGCTTCTGCTTTACTCGGTCAAGGATAGTGAAATGACGGCGTTTTTCGTCATTTTCATGGCCAGTTTGTGGCCCACGCTGGCTAATACGGCCTTCGGCGTGAGCAGCATTCGCAAGGAATATCTCAACGTGGCTGCCATACTTCAGATGAAGCCGTCGGAAAAGTTTTTCAAAGTCATTCTTCCCGCGGCCGGTCCCGCCATTGTTGCAGGGCTGAAAATATCCATGGGCAGTGCCTGGGTTGCGCTCATTCCCGCCGAAGCTCTGCTCGGCTCTCTGGGACTCGGCTATTTCGTGTGGAACGAATGGAACAATCTGTCTTTGCCGAGCGTCATTTTTGCCATTCTCACCATCGGCGTCGTCGGCGTGATCGTGGACTGGCTGTTCAGCAGACTGGCCAGACGACTGGCCTACACGGACTGATTTTTTACCGTAAAGGAGGATACCATGATGCCTCTTCTTGATGTGGACCGGGTAAGCAAGAAGTATGCCGTTCCCGGCATGAAGGAGCCCTATTGCGTATTCAGAGACATTTCGCTTCAGATCAGGGAAGGGGAGTTCGTTTCCGTCATAGGACATTCCGGCTGCGGCAAGTCCACTCTGCTCAACATCATTGCCGGAATCGACAGCGCCGACGAAGGCGTCATCCGTTTGAAGGGCAGGGAGGTCCGCAGTCCCGGTCTCGACAGAATGGTGGTGTTTCAGAACTTTGCCCTCATGCCGTGGATGACGGTGTACCAGAACGTACGGCTTGCCGTACAGGCCGCGTATCCTCATTGGAGCCGAAGCAGAATACATGAACGGGTGTCGCATTATCTGGAACTGGTTAATCTGAAGGGAGCGGAAGACAAGTATCCCTCGGCGCTTTCCGGCGGAATGAAGCAGCGCTGCGGCCTTGCCCGTGCCTTTGCCGTGCAGCCTCCCATGATGCTGCTTGATGAGCCGTTTGCTCAGATTGACGCTCTTACCAGGGGGACGATTCAGGATGAGCTCATACGGATGTGGAACGAGACGGGAGTGACCATATTTATGGTTACGCATGACGTGGACGAGGCCATTCTGCTTTCCGACCGCATTCTGCTCATGAGCGCCGGACCGTTTGCACAGATCAGGGAAGTTGTTCCTATTGAGATTCCGCGCCCCAGAACCAGAAGTTCCATCATCGAACATCCCGATTACTACAGGCTCCGCAACAGGATTATTCAGTTTCTCAGCGAAAAGGGAGCGGCGCAGGCTGCATGATCGTTTTGCAGGTAGAGTTGCACTTTCCGGAAAAGAGCATCCGCCGAACAGGAACCTCTTTCGATTCTGGAATACGGTGAAGCATGATGCTTCAGGCGTGCAGGGGAGGGGAAAGGAGAGAAGCGGGCCGAATAAGGAATACGGGAAAAAGGTATCCGTCCGGCAGGGTCGGAAGAGAATAAGAAAAAAGGCTTATGAGGTTATCCTCATAAGCCTTTGCTCTCGAATGGTGCGCCCGGAGGGATTCGAACTCCCGACCTACAGGTTCGTAGCCTGTTGCTCTATCCAGCTGAGCTACGAGCGCTCGGTGAGAAAGAACACTAGTCGTACTCACAGAAAACGTCAAGCGTTTTTTTTATGTTTTTTCAGGGAACGGAGCAAACAAAAAAGGCTTGCCTTTACGGCAAGCCTTCTGATCTTCAAAGTGGTGCGCCCGGAGAGATTCGAACTCCCGACCCACAGGTTCGTAGCCTGTTGCTCTATCCAGCTGAGCCACGAGCGCCCGACAACTGTCAACATAGGCAAAACACGTATGGACGTCAAGCGTTTTTTTACGGTTTTTCATAAAAGATGCCGACGCCGTAGATAAGAATTTTGTTTTACCGGTCATTCACTCTTCGGAATCGGCAGTTCTGCTTGACCATACAAAAAACGTGTCCTACTTTACTCTTACTATGAACTGGGACTGGGATAAACTACAGGAAAAGCGGCAACAGCAGCAGAAAAACGGCTGGGGTTCCGCCGGCAAGGGCAACTGGGGCAGACGCGACGATGATCGTGATGACCCTCAGAATAATAACGACACGCGGAAAGAACAGGGTGGAGGTTCTCCGAAAGGCGGACGTCCTTCTTTTTCGTGGCCGAAAGCACCTCAGATAGACGGTCTTCCGAAACTTCGCTGGTGGATTCTCGGAGCATGTGTCGTCTGGATGCTGTCCGGCATTTATATTGTACAGCCCGATGAATCAGGCGTTGTTCTCCGGTTCGGTCGATACGTGCGTACCGAAGCTCCGGGACCGCATATTCATCTTCCGTATCCTATTGAGACGGTGTATAAGCCCAAGGTCTCTCAGGTGCGCCAGACGGCCGTGGGGTATCGTGCACAATCCGTGAGGGGCGTTTTCCAGCAGGGGCGCGTCCAGGCCGTGAACGAGGAATCGGCCATGCTCACGGGTGATGAGAACATCATCAACGTACAGTTCAATATTCAGTATCAGATCAAGCCCGACGGAGCTGTGGACTATTTGTTCAACGTGATTCAGCCTGATCAGGTGGTCAAGCGTGCAGCCGAGGCTTCCATGCGTGAGGTCATAGGCAAGACCACATTGGATTCCGCCCTTACCGACGGTCGCATCCAGATTCAGAACGATGTCGCCGATCTGCTTCAGCGTATACTTGATCGTTATCAGGTCGGTGTACAGGTCGTGGCCGTTCAGATGCAGGATGTGCAGCCGCCGAAGGAAGTCAGCGACTCCTTCAAGGACGTGGCCAGTGCCCGCGAAGACAAGCAGCGCAGCATCAACGAGGCTGAAGCCTATCGTCGCGATATTCTGCCGAAGGCTCAGGGCCAGGCTCAGGAAATGATCAACAAGGCCGAAGCCTACAAGGAAACGCGTGTGCGCGAAGCCGAAGGTGAGGCGCAGCGTTTCCTGTCCGTACTCGCAGAGTATGAAAAGGCCGAAGATGTGACGAAAAAACGCATGCTCTACGAAACGTTTGAAGATATTTTAAGTAAGCCCGGCATGGAAAAGCTGGTGCTTCCGTCCGATACGGGCAGTCATGTGCTTCCTCTGCTTCCGCTTGACGGCTGGAAAAACGGCGACGCCGCAAAGGGAGGAGCGCAGAAATGAAAGGAATGAAGCCCGTCATCCTCGTCGTTCTTTTTCTTGTTGTGGTCGTTGGACTTCAGCAGAGTCTTTTTATTGTTGATCAGACGCAGCAGGCTTTGGTCATTCAGCTCGGTCACCCTCTGGACAAGGTTTATCGTCCGGGACTGCATATCAAGCTGCCTTTTATTCAGAAGGTCGTGTACTTTGAGGCTCGCATCCTCGATTATGACGCCCGGCCGGCAGAAGCGCTCACCAGCGACCTGAAGTCCATAGTTCTTGATAACTATGCCCGATGGAAGATCGTTGATCCGTTGCGGTTCTACCGTACCATGCGCACGGAGCACAATGCTCAGGCCCGCCTTGACGCCGTGATCTATTCTCAGATCCGCGCCCATATCGGTCGTCATACACTGACTCAGGTCGTTGCTGATGAACGAACCGCCATCATGGATTCGGTAACGGAAAAGGCTTCACAGCAGATGAAGGAATTCGGCATCGAAATCGTCGATGTGCGCATCAAGCGCACCGACCTTCCCGCGGAAAACCAGAGGGCCATTTTCGACCGCATGCGTGCCGAGCGTGAACGCCAGGCGACGCAGTATCGTTCGGAAGGTGCGGAAGAGTCCACCAAGATTCGTTCTACGGCCGATAAGGAACGTGCGGTTATTCTTGCAGAGGCAGGTAAGCAGGCCCAGGTTCTCAGAGGTCAGGGGGATGCTGAGGCTGCCCGTATCTATGCCGAGGCCTTTTCCCGTTCACCGGAGTTTTTCTCCTTCCAGCGGGGATTGGAAGCTCTCCGCAAGTCCCTGGGTGAAAATACACGTATGGTGCTTACTCCGGATAGCCCTTTGCTGCAGCCTATCAAGTAGGACGGGTCGTGCATGGAACGGCTGGATATGGATCAGTTTGAAACGGTCTATGCCAGAATGCTCTTTGTTTCCCGGCGTCGGACACAGACGGAACTGGCCGAGCTTCTTAATCTGCAGCAGGGCAGCATTTCGGAAGCCAAGAAGCGGGGCTGGATTCCTCTTCCATGGATTGTACGAGTCTCTGACCTTTTCAATGTGCGCATGGACTGGTTGCGATTTGGTGAACCGCCTGTTTTCGTGATTACTGAAAAGCAAGGACACGAGTCGGGAGACGAAGTGCCGTCCGCACTTCGCGAGTCGCCGCCGCTGCCGTTGGAGGACGGACGGCCAGGGGAACTTCCGGTCCACAGTACCATCATGGCACAGGACGGAACTTTTCCTGAAATAGGCATACAGGTTTTTCCTCTTGAATTTGTGAGGCGGGGAGTGGAAATTTTCCGCATCCTTGATCACAGTATGAGTCCTTCCCTGAATGCCGGTGCGCTGGTGGCGGTGATCCGTGACGGTGTGGCTGACGACGGTTCCATGGTTGCCGTTCTGACGTCAGGCTGTCTTCTTTTCCGCCGGGTGTTCAGAGTCGAAGGCGGATATGAGTTGCGGGCGGAAAGCGACGGTGCCGCGGAGCAGGTAAGGCTGGTGGCGGAAGCCGACTGGCTGGCTGTTTATTACGGAAAGGCCGTCTGGGCTTTTCAGCCCCTTTAATTTGAGGCGATTCATGTTGATTTCTCTTGGACCCCAGGCTTTCATAACTCCCACACCCGTAATGCTTGTGGGAACCTATGATGCGGAAGGCCGCCCCAACATCATGACTGCAACGTGGGGCGGAATGTGCTGTTCGCAGCCTCCCTGTCTGGCTGTATCGCTGCGTCGTTCCACTTTGACCTGTCGTTCTCTTCAGGAGCGGGAGGCGTGTACGGTAAGTATTCCTGGGCGATCTCTGGTGGGGCAGGCCGACTTTGCCGGACTTGTTTCGGGACGGCAGGAAGATAAGTTCCGGGCGCTCGGTCTGACGCCCCGCACGGGAGAACATGTGGATGCTCCTTTTGTCGAGGAGTGCCCCGTCGTATTGGAACTGCTGCTGCGGCATACGCTCGAGCTCGGCTCCCATATTCAGTTTGTGGGAGAAATCATGGATGTGAAGGTGAGCAAAGACTGTCTTACTCCCGAAGGGCTGCCGGATCCTTCCCGCATAGATGCACTGTCGTTTGCCCCCCTTACCAAGGAATATTATGGGACGGGTGATTTTGTCGCCCGTGCCTTCGCTGTGGGAAAAACCGTAAAACGCAGTATCTGAGTAGTAGAGCTTCGCCTTCAGGATGGAACATCATAAAAAAACGGCCAAAGACATGTCTCTTTGGCCGTTTTTTTATGATGTTTTATCAGCAAGTTACGATCAATAACGAAAAAAAGTTCGCCCAAAAGGCAAAAAAGTGTTTGACAAGGCGGGGCGAAATGGGCATAACTCGAAAACGCGCTGAGGCACAGCGGCTCAAACGAGCGCCTCG
>JAXVQY010000105.1:0-8662 GCA_037303805.1 bacterium
CCGTGTTCACCTCCGTGGACGTGAAGAACGTGTACGGCGTGCCGCTCAAGTTCTACGAGGAGGGCTTCGACCAGAAGGTCGCCATCATGCTGCGCCTGCCCGCCCGCAACGCCGATCTGTCCGGCTGGATCAAGCTCATGAACGACTTCGACGAAGCCGCCAAGAGCAGCGTCACCATCGCCATCGTGGGCAAGTACGTCGACCTCAAGGAAGCCTACAAGAGCCTGCATGAAGCCCTCGTTCATGCCGGTGTGGCCAATCATGTTTCCGTCAATCTGAAGTACGTCAACTCCGAAGAAGTCACCGCCGACAACGCGGCCACCATCTTCAAGGGCTGCGACGGCATTCTCGTGCCCGGCGGCTTCGGCTACCGCGGCGTGGAAGGCAAGATCGAAGCCATCCGCTACGCCCGTGAAAACAAAGTGCCCTTCTTCGGCATCTGCCTCGGCATGCAGTGCGCCGTCATCGAATTCGCCCGCCACGTGGCCGGTCTGTCCAAGGCCAATTCCGAAGAATTCGATCCGCTCACCGATGAAAAGGTCATCTATCTCATGACCGAATGGTACGACTTCCGCAAGAACTCCGTGGAAGTTCGCGACGAAGCCAGCAACAAGGGCGGTACCCTGCGTCTCGGCGCCTACCCCTGCACGCTGCTTCCCGGCACCAGGGCCGCCGAAGCCTACAAGCAGGAAAACATCTCCGAACGTCATCGTCATCGTTACGAATTCAACAACGCCTTCCGCGAAACGCTCAGCCAGCACGGCATGGTGTTCAGCGGAACATCTCCCGACGGCACGCTGGTGGAAATCATCGAACTGCCCGATCATCCCTGGTTCGTGGGCTGCCAGTTCCATCCCGAATTCAAGTCCCGTCCCATGCATGCCCATCCGCTCTTCCATGACTTCATTGCCGCGGCCGTGAAGCAGTCCAAGAAGAAGTAACACTCTTTCGGGAGGCTTCTCCCGAAAACCGGCAGACGAAGAGGGACGGAACCGCCGGGTTCCGTCCCTCTTTTTATGGTGCGCCGTCATGCGGCAACCAGATCAAAGCGCCGGGACTGCCGGATCTGCTGATGTTCCTCCGGCCGGTGTCCGCGCGCAGTGTCTGTTCAGACCCGCTTTTCAAAAAAAATCAGATTCTCGGAAATACGCCCCGCAAACACGACCGCGGCTTTTCCCGCATAATGAAAGCCCAGTTTGCGGTACAGTCCGGCAGCCGGTTCGTTGTGTTCCCAGGTGTCCAGACGCAGGACCTCACAGCCGCGTTCCGCCGCCTCCTCCAGAGCAAAAAGCACCATACGTCTGCCTATGCCCTTCCCCGCCTGCGAGGGCGGCACGCAAAGCGTATGAATGACCAGCACCTTGTCCGGTGCAGCCGCATACTGCCACGGTATGGACTCATACGCTTCAAGCTGCACATGGTTGAGCAGCATGCTCGCGCAAAGCTCCCCGTTCTCCTCCATCACATACAGCGAACCGTCCGCCACTCCCTGTTCCGCCACGCTTCTTGTGGGATATACGCCGATTTCCCAGTTGGTGCGGCTGCCGTGTTCCTGCTCGAAGGTCAAAAGCTCGGTATAATGGCGCTCCACTGCTTCGATATCACCCTGGACGGCTCTGCGTATCATGCCGACTCTCCTTGCGTTTCCGTTGCTGATCCTTTTGCCGGAAACGGAGGCTCTCCTCCTCTCTCAGGCAAAAAAATCCCCACAGCTTCCGGGGAAACCGTGGGGATGAAACCATGTCTTACAGATTTCTGCCGCAGCACTTCTTGAATTTCTTGCCGCTGCCGCACGGACACGGATCATTCCGTCCCACCTTTACGCCGTTGTACACATGGTGTTCCTCTTCCGCCGGGGCTGATCCTCCCATGGCGGCAGGGTCCGTCTTATGGCGCAGATTCAGGGCGGGCTCGGCCTTGGCCTGCTCCGGAGCGGGCGCTTCCGGCTCCGGTGCCGTCTTTTCCTCTTCCTGAGCAGGGGCATCTTCCGTCGTCGCTTCGACAGGCTGAGGCCCGGCCGCTTCGCCTTCCGTTCCGGCCTCGATGCCTTCGGCGCCTTCCGCACCTTCGGCATTCTCTGCGGGTTCGGCTTCCACTCTCTTCATGCGTACATGCGTCAGAGACGTCAGCGCGCTTTCATGAATGCGGAAGAGCATTTCCTTGAACATGGAAAGACCTTCGCTCTGGTATTCACGCTTGGGATCGCGCTGCGCGTAACCGCGCAGGCCGATACCTTCACGCAGGTAGTCCATGGCGCGCAAATGATCCTTCCAGCAGCGGTCGAGAGATTCCAGCAGGAAGTAACGCAGAATATCGTTGTATACGGGACCGGCCTCCTCGCGCAGCTCCTCGAAGATCTTCTTCACGGCCTCGTGCGCCTGATCGCGGGAAGGAATGGCGCTCATGGTCATTTCGGGCATGGCACGCGCAAGATTCAGCGTTTCCAGCAGACGCCCGTTGACCTCGGCACACATCTGGGCGTCGGGAGCCTCCTTGATGGACTCCACGGGCTGATAGATGTTGTCGAGCACTTCATCCACAAAATCAAACAGCACGCCTTCCACATCCGGCAGCTGCATGAGATCGCGACGCAGCGTATAGATGACCTCACGCTGCTGATTCATCACGTTGTCGTAGTCAAGCAGCGTCTTACGGATTTCGAAGTTATGTCCTTCCACGCGCTTCTGCGCGTTTTCGATGGCCTTGGACACCATGCGGTTCTCGATGGGTTCGCCTTCCTTCATGCCCAGCTTTTCCATGAGTCCGGAAATGCGTTCCGAACCGAAAATACGCATGAGGTTGTCTTCCAGCGACAGATAGAACCGGGACGAACCGGGGTCGCCCTGACGACCGGAACGACCGCGCAGCTGATTGTCGATACGACGGCTTTCATGGCGTTCCGTGCCGAGGATGTGCAGACCGCCCAGCTCCTTCACGCCCTCGCCGAGAACGATATCGGTACCGCGACCGGCCATGTTGGTGGCAATGGTCACGTGTCCTCTCTGACCGGCCTGTGCCACGATGGCGGCTTCCTCCGCATGATGCTTGGCGTTCAGCACGCTGTGCGGTACGCCTTCCTTTTTGAGCATGGCGGACAGAAGCTCGGAAGTCTCGATGGAAATGGTGCCGACAAGCACGGGCTGGCCGGTCTTGTACAGCTCCTTGATGGACTCGATGATGGCCTGATACTTCTCGCGCTGCGTCCGGAAGATGAGGTCGGGCATGTCCTTGCGGATCATGGGCTTGTTGGTGGGAATGGTGATGGTTTCCAGATGATAGATCTGGTCGAATTCCACGGCTTCGGTCTGGGCCGTGCCGGTCATGCCCGCGAGCTTGTCGTACATGCGGAAGTAGTTCTGGAAGGTGATGCTGGCCAGCGTCTGGTTTTCAGCCTCGACCTTCACGCCTTCCTTGGCTTCCAGAGCCTGATGCAGGCCGTCGCTGAAACGGCGTCCGGGCATGAGCCGCCCCGTGAACTCGTCGACGATGACCACCTTGCCCTCGTCGCTCACGATATAGTCCACATCCCTCTTGAAGCAGTGGTGGGCCTTGAGCGACTGAAGAATATGATGCTGATAGGAGATGCTTGCCGGATCAAAGAGGTTGTCGATTCCGAGAATTTTCTCGCATTTCGCCACACCAGCATCCGTCAGCATGGCCGTCTTGGCCTTTTCATCCAGCGTGTAATCTTCTTCAGCCTTCAGCTGGCGTACCACGGCGTCCATGGCCTGATAAAGTTCGGTGGACTCGTCGCTCGCACCGGAAATGATGAGCGGGGTACGGGCTTCATCGATAAGGATGGAGTCCACTTCGTCCACGATGGCGAAGTTGTGGCCGCGCTGCACGAGCTGCTCGGCATAGAACTTCATGTTGTCGCGCAGATAGTCGAACCCGAACTCGTTGTTGGTGCCGTAGGTGATGTCGCAGGCATAGGCCTCCTTACGCTGATCGTCGGAAAGGCCCTGAACGATGACGCCCACGGAAAGGCCGAGGAAATTATACAGCTTGCCCATCCATTCCGCGTCGCGGCGGGCAAGATAATCGTTGACCGTAACCACGTGCACGCCCTTTCCCGACAGGGCATTGAGCACCACGGGCAGCGTCGCCACAAGCGTCTTGCCTTCACCGGTCTTCATTTCCGCAATCTTACCGGCATGAAGAACCATGCCGCCGATGAGCTGCACGTCATAATGACGCATGCCCATGACGCGGGAAGACGCCTCACGCACCAGGGCAAAGACCTCGGGCAGCACATCATCGAGAGAACGGCCGCCGTTCTGCACCTGCTCGCGGTATTCCGCCAGCTTTACGGGAAAATCCTCATCGGCAAGCGCCTGCATCTGCGGTTCGAGTGCATTGCATTTTTTCAGCTTGGGACGAAGAGAACGAAGATAACGTTCATTACGGGTACCGAATATTTTGCCGATCAGAAACTTGATCATGGGTATCTCCAGAAAAAGTCGTTGGAACAAGGCAGAAGATAAGTCATGCCTCCACGTTTGGCAAATGGTCGTCGGGGACTTTTCCCATATTTTACCGGAATGCAGAGAGGAAAAAGAATCTTTTTCGAAAATACCGGGAGGGACATACAAAAATGCTCAGCCGCACCGGTCTGGACAAAAACACACGCATGTTTCATGATGATGGGAAATGTACGCCTCGGCATCCTTTCCAGGCCGGGCCTCTTCACATATCGTTCAGGCAGTTCAGCCATGTGCAGCATATACCGTCCGCTTTCCGTACTTCTATGCCTTCTCGTCATGGCGGTCCTTGTCGGAGGCTGCTCCACCAGATCCGGATATCAGAACGGCCGTTACCGCGGAACCAGTGCGTACACGGTGCGCGGAAAAACCTACTACCCTCTGAAATCCGCTCGGGATTTCGTGGAAACGGGCGTTGCCTCCTGGTACGGCCCGGGCTTCCACGGCAAGACGACCTCCAACGGCGAACGCTACAACCAGAACGCCATGACGGCAGCCCACAAACTCCTGCCCTTCGGTACCCGGCTGCGCGTCGTCAATCTGGAAAACGGCAGAGTAACGGAAGTGCGCATCAATGACCGCGGCCCTTTTGTGGACAGCCGCATCATTGATCTTTCGCGGGCTGCCGCAAAGGATCTCGGCATGCTCGGCAAGGGAACGGCCCGTGTCCGCCTCATTGCCTTGGAAAACGGTCGGGAACCCGCCGTGCTTACTCCCGACGGAGACATGCTGGGACTTTTCTACGTGCAGATCGGCTCCTTCCGCGAACGCCCCCGCGCCGTCAATCTCGCGGATTTCATGCGTACCCAGGGATACGGATGCCGTATTTCCCGACATGACGGCAATGATCTCAACTTCGTTCAGCTCGGTCCCTACCATTCCCGCTCCCTGGCCGAGCAGACGGCCCGTTCCCTGAGCCTCAGATACCGGGGGCTCTTCGTCATTGCGGAATGACACTCCTCCGCCGGACACGTCCGCTTCTCCCCCCGTTTATTTAATGGGCTGCCAGCCCTCCCCTCCGCCAAGGCTCTCGACCGACAGTAAAAGCATGTCCTCCACGTGAAAACCGGTCGCCCAAACACAACGGCGGCACTGCCACACCTCCAACTCCCGGACATTCCGGGAGCCGAGTTCCTCATTAAAAAAACAGATTCAGTACAGGGACAGACGTCCAGACCCTTTGCCGGTCATACCGGGATATTCCTTCTTCCTGTCGACGGGAGCGATTTTCCGCAGACAAGGCGGGAACGAAACCCTATCGGAAAGGATAGTCCGTTATTCCGCTTAACAACCCGGAATCCATACTACTCCCCTCCCTCTGCACATCTGTGAACGGCTTTAAAAACGTAAAAAACGGGCCGCTACCACTTTTGAGAAAAATGAACGACCCATCCGCCGTACACAAGCATAATAACGGCTATCGTCCTTTCAAAAGATAATTCCTCCGCCTTCCTTCGCTTTCCCATTTGCTTGATATGCTGGAGAAATTCTCGTCTATCCTCTCCTGCAAAAAATCATTATGTCAGTTTATATGTTTTTATTTTTTGATATGTTTTTTACCGAGGGTATGGCTGCTGGAGCACATAAATCACGTTCCTGACAAGTTCATTATTACCTATTGTAATTAATACTAAATTTTTATTTTTCATCACAATACTCTTTTTTCATCAGTATTTCCCCTGGTATGCTTTCGACAAAAACAGACCTTCTCAACTTACTTTATTCTTACCCAATAATAAATATAATATATTGAAAATAATATATATTTTATATTTCATCACGAAATGAGACAACTTTTTCACTGGTATATTCGATAATTCTCTGGTATAGCTCCGTCAGATGACTGACATCATTTTTTAGTGTCTGAAAGTTCTTTCAGCAGGCGCTACGGCAGGGGAAAATATGGCGGGGGAAAAATATATTGCTATCAGTTGTCGAAACGGCTCATTACTGCTCAACGACTTCGTCGAAGAGCGGTATCTGCCTTCCGCACAGAAGCACAAGCGCAGCTGGAAAACAGATCAGCGTTATCTGAATCAACATATTCTGCCTCATCCGGGCTCCTATCCTCTGACCGAAGTTTCAGGGCAAAGACTCATTTACTGGCTGACCGCTCTGAAAAAATCAGGACTCTCCTCAAGTTCCCGAGACCGCATATTCCGGCAGGCTAAGTACATCCTCACTTGTGCCATCCGCCGGCATATCCTTCCCGGCGATACGGCCTTCAGACATGACGTCTCCCCTAAGGAAAAACCTCCTCTGCCGAATCTTCTTACTCACGAAGAAGCCCACCGCCTTCTTGCCCTGATTGACGAACATGTCGATAGAGCAAGCGCTCAGGCCATTTATCTCCTGCTGCTCACCGGAGCCAGTAAAGCGGAAATCTTAAACGCCCGATGGGAAGATATCGACTTCAAGAGAAACTTCCTCGTCACAGAAAAAACATTTACCGGTCATCGCCGCTTTATTCCTCCCAATAATGAAGCCATCAGGCTTATTCAAACGCTTCCGCATCATGATGATGTTCCATGGCTGTTCTCCTCACGTTCCGGCCATCATCTTGCATCTCTGCACTATATGCATGGAACAGAGACGCACATGACTCGGCAGAAAAAAATTACGTATCGATAATCTGCGTCATTTTTTTCCTGATTTCTTATGAATAGGGGAATATCTTACATAAAGATGCACAGCATCATAGGACATTATATGCCGGAAATTTTGTCGTTAATAAAAAATAATTCAACTGCCAATGATAAGGAGATGGTATGAAAGGCATACTTCTTGCCGGAGGAAGCGGTACCAGGCTGTACCCTCTCACCAGAATTACCTCAAAGCAGCTCCTGCCGGTATACGACAAGCCGATGATTTACTATCCGCTGTCCACACTGATGCTGTTCGACATCCGGGAAATTCTCATCATCTCCACACCGCAGGACACACCGAATATCGAGGCACTTTTAGGTGATGGTTCGCAGCTTGGTCTGAAACTCTCCTACAAGGTGCAGCCGGAGCCGAAGGGCATAGCCCAGGCCTTTACCCTGGGTGCGGATTTTGTGGAAGAAGACGACGTGTGCCTCATTCTCGGCGACAACATCTTCTACATGGGCGATCAGATGAAGGTATACCGCCGGGCCGTCAAACAAAACATGGGCACACGGGCCACCATATTTGCCTACCATGTTTCCGATCCTGAACGCTTCGGCGTAGTGGAGTTCGACGAGAACCGCAGGGCTCTCAGTATAGAGGAGAAACCCGAACACCCCAAGTCGAATTACGCCTCTGTCGGTCTGTACTTCTCTCCTCCCGATGTTTGCAAAAAGGCTGCCACGCTTACGCCTTCTCACCGCGGGGAGCTGGAGATCACCGACCTCAACAACATGTACCTTTCCGAAGGCCGCATGAGCGTAGTGCCCATGGGACGCGGCATCGTGTGGCTGGATGCAGGCACGCCCGACTCTCTGGCCGACGCCACGCACTTCATGCAGGTCATTGAAAAAAGGCAGGGGCTAAAAATTGCCTGCGTAGAAGAAATTGCCTACCGCAAGGGCTTCATCAACGACATTGGCATGGAAAAACTCGTCAATACCATGAAAAAGGGTGCGTACCGCGAGTACTGCCTGAAAATTTTCGAGGAAAGTCATGAACTTTACTGATGAGGTCGGGATATGAAGCCCAAGGCAGAAATCGTCCAGTTTCCCATTCACGGCGACAACCGCGGCAGCCTTATTGCACTTGAGGGCGGAAGCGACATTCCCTTCGAGGTTCGCCGAGTCTACTACATCTACGGCACGCGTAGCAACATGCCGCGCGGGTTTCATGCGCACAAACATCTGAAGCAGCTGCTTGTCGCCGTTTCCGGATCCGTGACGGTCTCCTGTGAATACGGCACACGGAAGGAAAATTTTTCTCTTGATTCTCCCGAAAAAGGCCTGCTTCTGGAAGGTCTGGTCTGGAGGGAAATGCACGACTTTTCTCCCGATTGCGTGCTTATGGTTTTTGCCAGCGAACATTACCATGAAGAGGATTATATCCGCGACTACAACGTGTTCAGGCAGGAGCAGGACGCATGTTACATCCCATGTCCGATGTACTAAGCGGCGACATAGGCGAAGGTACCCATAGGGGGCAGTTCTGTGTGGTGCTTCCTGGAGCACGCATCGGCAAAAACTGCAATATCT
>JAXVQY010000106.1:0-10586 GCA_037303805.1 bacterium
AAAGCCGGGAATGCCCTTGCGCTGAATGCCGTGCTCGCCCCAGCCGCGGGACTTGAGCACGTCGGCCGTGCCTTCCATAAGCAGATCGGCCACTTCCTTTGCGTGCTTCTTGTCGGCGATTCTGGACGTGGCAGCACGAATGATCTGTTCCATGGCTTCCGTGTCTATCGGCGCGCCAAGAACCTCATCCGGCAGGCGTACATTATCACCCATGCTCCACAATGCCCCGGGAAAATTCCTACGCTGTGCGGCAACAATGCTGTCGGCCACGCGGCCGGCCCGTGCCTTTCCCGCAGCGTCGAAGTGCTGTCGGAACACCACCTTCCCATCAACCTTCGCCTGGACAAAATATTTCCCATAGCGATGATGCGGAAAGTAGTTCGGAACATGGCCGATATTCTGCCGGAACTTTCTGATGGCGTCGTCGTTCACCTCGCGCATCTCGGACATACGGTTATGCGCCATGACAAGATCGGCATCGAGGCTTTTCCGAATCTCTATGAGCGTTCTTTTTGCGGCCGCCGTGGCGTCCATGCCGTTCACCCACTTTTCATAGGCCTCATAAAACTCAGGATTTACCTCAATCAGACTCCGACCATTAGGAAGCTTCTCCGCAGCCCGGAACTTCTTCACGCCTTCCAATTCCTTCGGCTCCTGTCCTTCGGTTTCCCAGAGGATCTTTCTCAGGCTCTCCATGTCCTTTCTGCCGATGCGGTTCTTGCCGAACAGACCGGGAACGGCTTCAAGGCTTTTCTTCAATGCGGAGGAACGCTCGTCCATTCTCTTGAGCTGTCTCTCATAGACTCTGGCAAATGCCGGATACTTCTTGGCTATCCAGTGCGGAAGCGCCACGAAGTGACTCAAAAGACCGAGATCATCGTCATGAAAGAATTTCTGAATTTCCGGGATATCCGACATGGCCGCCGTCTTCTTCATGTCCATAGTGAACAGCCTGTTCAGGAATCCGGACCTGGACGGTTCGGGGATGGCGTCGAGCTTTTCCTGCACGAAGTCTTCGGCATCATGCATCCATTCCTCGGGAATGCTGTCGATGCGATCCACATTGAAGTATTCGCGCAATGCCCTGTGCATGGCCTCCTTCTTCTGACCGGTTCGGCTGCTCCACTCGGAAATCAGGTCGGCAAGGGCACGTCTTCTGTCCTTGCGGGACAACGAAGCAAGCGGTCTCTCTCCCGCTGTCGCCCGAAGCTCCGGATGCTCCACCGGCTTGACGATGTCGGAGTCCGTGAGTATCGTAATTCCACGATAGTCCCCGCGGTTCACCACACTGGACAATTGCAGTCCAGCTCGTTCTCTGAACCAGCGGGGACTGCGTTTTTTATCGTAGTAACGAAGGTTTCCTTTCTCTACCTGCCCTTTAAACCATACCCAGCCGGGAATAATCCGACCATCTCGTTCAACGCGTCTGTCATGGATGCTGGCAATATCATTCACCCGAATACGCCCGCTATCCACGTCGAAATGGATTGCGGCTATCAAATTTTCGCCATCTCTTTCCATTTCGGTAAGCACAACGTAAGCAATTGCCAAGGTCGAGGACTAGAACACCATCAGCGGATTGGCAAGCTGCTTGGGCAGGTCTCGAAGTACATCAAGCGGAACACTGTGCTTCGACAAAATTTTTGTTAGATTGCGCTGTTCCATCTGCATAGGAAGCCTAGACGCGCCCAGCTTTATCAAGACATCTGGCGTCATACCGACCTGTAACGGCTTGAAGCGATTCCCTCTCTTTGCTGCGAAATCCTCAACCTGCCGTCCCCACTCCGCCATATCCTTCTGGAGCTGCTCCCAAGCGGCATGCTCCGCTTCGGGAGTGATCTCCCGGGCAGTCCTTTTCTGCGAAGCCAGCGCCTCCGAGCCGGTCATTCCAACGCCGACATGCATCTCCGTGCCTCTTCCCGCCCAGACATACTCGCCCAGTTCGGATAGAAGAGAATCAATGTTTTCATGCGTCATCCGACCTTCGCGCCCTGAAACGGCCTGTACGGCTCTGTTCCAGAAACGAAGCACAGCACTGACGATTCTTCTCCACAGGCTCTCTTCCTTTCCGTTCAGCCTTCCTCTCTGCCGCTTCTCCGCCATGTGGGCGACGTACTCTTCCATGACCGTCTGCCGGTCGTCCTGCACACGGCGAGGGTCAAGTCCGTATCGCTCGGCAATATCGCGAATTCCGGCATTGCCCATGCCTCCCAGAGACAGCCAGAGCTGATTGAGAAGGCGTCGGCGCTCCTCACGGGAGAACATGCCGCGCAATCCGTGATGACCTATCTGTTCATGCGCCCAGACTTCCGCCGCGCGCGCCGAATCGGAAATGTTGTCCACGACCATCCACACGGCACCGGTTGCAGGATCGTACACACCCTCAACCTCATCCAGATGCCCGTCAAAATGCGCCCTGATATTGTCCGGCAACTCTTTTGCCGTCTGCACCACGTGGACGGGAGCGGCATTTTCCGCCCGCCCATTCAGAGTATCGACAACTTTCTGTACTGCCGCCGCGCGAAGTTTTGCCGCCCGCCTCTTTCTCGGCGGAAGATATCTGCCCGCCATGCGGAAAATACCGGAAAAGTCCTCGTCTCCTTCCCCCATCTGCCTGGACGCCAAGGGACGCTGCTCGCTGAATTCATAGCTGTCGCCGGTAATCTCACGAGCGGCTTCTCTGTTGGTCGAGGTATTCAGCGAGACGCCTTTTTCCTCATAGAGGTAGGAAAGGATCTGCGGCATATCCTCGGCGTCCACTTTCGGTGAACGCATCTCCTGTCCGCTCTTGATGAAATCACCTCCCACAAGACGAATCAGCTTGTCGTCCAGATAATACCGGGAACCGTCGGCCTATTTGTAGCGGGCGACCCGCCGGAATCCGTCTCTCCTGCTGCCGGAAATGCGCAGGAACCCGTCTCCGGTCTGAAGTACCACCGGTATGCTGTCCCCCATCGAACCCATGAACTTGTCGGCAAGAGCAGAAGTCCTGAACCGTACGGGCATTTCATCGAGAAAGCGCTGCACGTCCATGTTCTTGGGCAGGACAATGCCCATATCCACGGTTCCGTCGGCATTTCGGAAGCTGATGATGTCGCCCTTGTGGTCCATCTTGTTGTAGCCTTCCACAAGGTTACCCGTCACGATATACCGCTTCTCCCGGCTCGCACTCTGGGCCTCGTCGAAACGTTTGAGCAATGCCTCCCGGCTTCGACCGTTATGACCTATGGCCATCTTTCCGCCGTCCAGCTTACCGCCTCCATCCACCAGCTTGGAAAACGGAACGGCAACCTGCCGGCGGGCATCAGCCACGTCCACAACGATTTTCCACGAAGACGGCGCCACAGGATTGCCGCCCTTCTTCTTGTCGGTGAACATGATGTTGGTGACAAAGCCCTCGAAGGCGTTTCCTTCGCCTGTAAGCGACACTTTTGAGCCTATGGAAAAATCGTCAATTATCCCCTGAACATGACGCCACTGAGCATTCACACGGTTCTGTTCTGCCTGACCGGCCTCTTCATCCTTGCCCTTTATCCTTTCCCTTAGATAATCTGCACCCTTCTTCTTGAGCTCTTCCAGGTCCGGCGTCTTGTGCTCTTCAATATGCTTGAGCACTTCCTTGGAAGAGAAAGGCTTGCCCTGAACCTTCACGTCATACTCACTGACATATGAAGGACCGGAGAACGGCCCGGAAGCTCCGGGCTTGGGAGGCGTGAGCTGCATGCTGCGGAGCTGTTTCGCATCCAGTTCCCTGGTCGCGGCATTGAGACCGCTCGTTCCGTTGGCTTCGGCCAGCTCCACGGCGGCATGGTACAAGGATTCAAGCCTGTCGTAGATTTCCACCTGCTCAACGGCCTTGAGAAGAGGAATGCGCCCGGTCAGCTTTGCGGCAAGACCGGAGATGTCGGGAGTCGAGCCGCTGTCGCTCTCCTCCAGCGGATACCCCAGAGTCCTGTTGATTTCCTCATCCTCGGAAAGCAGTTCATAGGCAGCCTGATCTCCGTACATATTGAGGAAGTCGGGAATATTGTCGAAACTCTGCGTCCCCTTGGCGCTGGCCGTCGTATTGGCGTTCAGGCTGGCCATCTTCTTTCCGAGCACCGCGGCCGGGCGTTTTTCACTCGGCATGTCGGACAGCAGGAACTGATACACCGGCGGCACGACCTGTCCCGTACGGAAGACACGGCCTAGAGTCTGCATGAAAACGTCGATGTTCAGATCCGGCTGTAGGATGATCATATTCCTGCGGCGCTGATCCGCAAACTTCTCCGAGGCGTGAAGACTGATGCCCGTAGAACCGGAACGGTTGATGACAAGACAGTCCAAGTCTCCGCTGTTGAATCCGCCGGACGCCCTCACCTTGACAGCAGAACCTGCTTCCCTCGTGTAGTAGCTCGTTCTGCCGTCGGCATCATAGTGGACGCCTTCGGTTCTTCCCGTGATTTCCCCGGCCCGTATGCCTTCACGCCCCAGGGCGTCTATGATGTAATCTATCGGTGACACCGGCAGACGCCCGATATCCGCCCTGTCTATCAGGCGTTCCACCTCTGCCGCCATGCGTTCGATTTTTTCTCGTCCGGGGATGTCGTAGTCCTTCATCTCTCTGATATCGAAGGACTTTTCTTCACCCTTTTTGGAACCCGGCTCCTTCACCTTGACTTCGAGAGATTTGCGCAGATAGGACTTGAAAAGATCCCGGAAGGACAGCTCTATCGCATCCCCGTTTTTCAGGCCGTGGGCTTTGGCATACTCCGATATGAAACTGCCCATGGTGTTGGAAAGCGTGATGACGGGCTTCTGCCCATCACGCACGGCCTTCTTCACAGCCTCGACTGCGGCGTCCGCCTTGATGGCCAGCGTCGTCTGTGCCACAAGATTGTGCATCACGGAAGAAAATGTGATGGACGATGCGCCTCCGCTTCCGGTTCCGCCATGTTCCTTGGCCTTCTTTCCTTCCCGCTTCAGCTCCTTGTCGAGTTTGGCCAGTGCGGGAGGAAGCTCAAGAGAAACCTCCATAATGGCGTTCATGCTTTCCGCCATTTCATCGGCCAGCTTCAAGTCCACATTGGCCGTCACGGTCTCCATGGTCGCGCCTTCAAAGCTCTTTTCACGGCGGATATACTGACCGCCTTCCGTCAGCTTTGCAGACACCACCTGCTGCATGGCAAGACCGCCCACCCGCATGGTATCCTCAAGATCTTCCTGAGACTCACCCACAAGAGCAAGGTCCGTCTTGTTGTACAGCCCCATGATATCGGGTCGCTTGGCAAAGGTCGCGGAAGAATAAAGCACGCCGTTGGGATTCGAGGCCGTTATGCCGCGCACGAATTCCCCGACGGACGACTGCGAGCCTCCGGCATTGTGAGCTTCATCAAATATGAAGACCACCTGCTCGTTGATAGCGGCAAGCATGCTTCTTCGAGAAGCACCGGCAGTGCCGGAAAGCTGGCTGTATGTAGTGAATATGCCGTCATAGCCGTCGGGCAGGCGCCCCGCCAGAAGCTCAGTTTCGGCCTTCTTGTACCTGGATTTGGGAAGGGAAGCGAGTTTGGAACCGTCCGGCAGCGTCAGAGCATCCTTGCCGGTAAGCCCCTGATTGGTCAGGAAAGGACGAAAAGGAGTGTTGATGTCCTCAAGATCCCGCAGCATATCGACATACAGGTCGGGCATCATGGTCACGAAAACAGGAATCTTGCCCTGCTTTCTGGCCCAGCGGATGACACCGGCGCATACGCGCCCCTTGCCGATGCCCGTCTGATCGCCGAGAATGAACCCTTTGCCGCGGGCAATGTTGTGCAGGGCCATACCGAGCGCGTCCACCTGTTCACCGGCAAAGGCGCGATGCATGGCCTCTTCGTCCTTGTACCCCAGTTCCCGGGTGACATAGGCGTCAATATCGCCGCCGTGCTCGTCGGAAACAGAATCAAGAGCCCGCTGCACGGGAAGCGCCATGTTGTTGGGAACAAGCGTGCCGAGGGCAAAGCCGTCGGACGACGGCACATAGGCCGTCTGCGTGGCCGTGCTCTTCGCCTTCGGTGCGGCCTTCTTCGCCTTTTCCGTCTTGGGAAGCGCAGGACGTTCAGCCTGCTTCTCGGCCTCTACATCCAGTCGGGTTCCGCCTGTACCAGACCGGACGTTATCACTTCCCAGTCCAGCATCTCTTCGGCTTCCTTCTCGCTCACCTGCTCTTCCAACTTCAGAGGAAAGGACACGTCCGCCGTCAGCAGGCCAAACACGTTGGCTTCCTTCAGATTGAACAGAATCTCGTCCAGGCTGCACCCTTCCGGCATCCAGAACCCTGCGTTGCTCAGGCGTGCCGCCCACTCGTTCAGGAGCATTCTGCCTTCTTCTGTCGGCTCCCAGTCCTCGTCCAGAGTTCCTGTCCTCTCCAGCGCCTTCCACAGGGCGCTCGATGCTTCGCTCGCCACTTCCTCGCGATCCGCCAGTTCTGGGCTCTCCACGGGAATCTCCAGACTCAGACCGTTTGCTTCTGCTCTCAGAACGTACGCCACGGATAACCTCCTCCAGCTCTTCAAAGCTGGTATACATGCGAGGAACCTGCCCCGCGGGATACACAGGATTCTCCGTGGGCCGATGTCCGTCAATAACGATGATGTCGATAGGGTACTTGGCCCCCTGCTTGCTGTAAAGCTCGCCCGACAGGGAGATGTGCTTCACAACATTGAACCGGTCGAAAAGCGCCTTGTAGAATGCTCTCTGACCGGCGGTGTTGTACTTTGCCGATCTAGCCTCGTCGGAGTTCCCCATCTTGCCGCCTATGATGACGGCCGCTCTGCCGTTCTCTTTCAGATGGCTGAGGGCATTGAGCATAATGGCCTGATCTATTTCCGTTGTCTCAAAGCCATCGACATGGAAAACGCGGTTTCTGCCGTCCTTGTCCTTCACTGTTCCGAAAGGAGGATTCGCCACCACGGCCGCGGCAAACTGCTTCTGCTTTACCCAGGAATCGTCCGTGGCGTCATACTCAGTAACCCGCCTGGCAAGCCCGGTCGATCTCAGGCGTTCCGCCCGGTCATGGTTCAGCTCATTGGCCAGAACATTGTCCCCGGCGTTGATGAGCAGGGAACCGTTACCGGCCGTCGGCTCATAGACCACTCCCTTCATGTCCGGCGTCACACCGGCAAGAATATCGGTCAGGTAGGCAATGGGCACCGGCGTAGAATACGCCTGCTGCGCAATGCTGGTGGACGTGCGCACGCCGAGATTCGGCTGCTGGCCGTAAAGCGTCACCAGCTCTCGATAGGTTTCAAGAGAAGATTTGCCCTGCTCCACAATCTGCCGTGCCCGCTTGATGACGCCAAGTTCCATGACCTCATCCACCAGCTTGAATAAGCGCTGATTCAGCTTTGAGCCGAGCAGTCTCGTCACGAGTGTTCGGGCCTCTCCGATGTTGCGGAAACGATGCCCCTCCGCAAACATGTCACGGAAATAATCGCTGAGTGCGGGAATGTTCGGGGCGTCCAGCGTGCCGTAGTTACGGTTTTCGGCCGGAACGAGTACACTGGTATCAACAGCGTCGGAGCTTGAGGGGGGAGTCTTCTCTTCAACGTAAGTCTGGCCCAAAGTCCGTCGTCCGGTTGGAATCTCCGAACGCATATTTCCCAAGTCTTCCGGGGGTGTCTTCCCGGAAACGGAAGTCTGAGCCAAGCGCGATCCCCGCTCAGAGCTTGAAGAATTTTCCCCGTCCGGGTGTAACGAAGGAATGTGCTGTTCGTTACCAGAAGCGGTTACAGGTCTATCGTCCGACCGCTGCCCTGACGTTTTTCTTTCTTCAACCTTTACTTGAATTTTTTCCGTTACCTTGGACTGGTTCGGAATCCCCCTGCTTGAACGCTTCTTTATGGCTTCCGTCGCAATATTTATAAGGCGCTCTGCTTTACTTGGCGTCCATCCCTTGGCACGCGCATAGTCCATCAAGAGCTTCTCGCCCTCGTATTCGTCACGGACATTCGCAGCTCGGACTGCAAAGGCGTCAAAGACGGAGTCCTGTCCCTGCTGCTCGCCAGGCTGCGTCGAATCAGAGGTTATATTACCTCCATCCTGCGCCTGCCCCGGAATCGTGCCTACAATGACATGATCCCGCAGAAACTTGTCCGCGTCCTGTCCCCTGCGCTCTTCCCGCACCCCCATGTCTGCCTCTTCACGCAGTTTAGCGTTGGCCTCCATGCGGATCGCATCCTGCGTGTCCTGTCGGCGGGCGGATTCTTCCCTTCTCGCCCATTCGGCTTCCTGCTGAGGCGTGGTACGATAGACTTCAGGTGAGGGCAAGGCAGGCCCAACGTTGACGGCACTGCTCACCTGCACGGGCCGCGCGGGTTCGACCATGCCGGACGACCGCGCCATCACCGCAGGCTGCGCGGACTGACGCACGGTGGGCATGAATGTCCCCATGAGGCCGGAAGCGACGGACGGCGACGCCACGTTGTTTCCCCTCGGAGCGGGCGTCATGGACGACGTAGAACGCCCCTGCGGAGAGGGAAGGGCCGGACGCCTTCCTGCTCCCAGAAGCCCCTGGGCAGGCAGCTTGTTCCAGGCCTCTCCTGAGAAACTATCATCGCCAAGAAGATCAACCGTCTTATCTTCCGGTATGCGATTTTTTGAAAAACCGTTGTGCGAAAAACGGCCAGAGGCATAGGCTGATTCTTGCGCACGATTTCTGGCAAAGCTGGCCTCGGCGCTGTCCACGAACTCCTGCTGAAGATTCATGGGACCAGAGCCGTAAATCACGGAGCCTCCGTACTCAAGCTGACGGGGTTGTATTCCGCCAAAAGGCAGCTCTTGCTGGGTAATACGTTTCTGGAGAGCTTCATTGAAAGGCTCAGCGGTAACCTTTTCATAAGGTTCCCCAACAGGCTCGATGTCTTTCTGTGGCCTGGCCGGTAAATTTCTGAAGGAGCGGCTCCCGGCTCTGTTTCTCTCAAAGCTCTCTTCGGCACTATCAACAAAGCGTGTGCGCGGATCAACAGGACCGCCTACCGGCACCGGACCGTCGCCATAGACTACAGGGCCACCGTAATCCAGCAGGGATTGTGGTTCATCATAGACCGGAGCCGTTACGATGGTAGAACCATCGTGTATTTCAACATCATCTTCACGGTTCAGAAGCTCGGGGTCATATACTGTTCCCATATCCCGCAAAGCCGGATCGTTTATGGCCGGAACTCCCGCCCGGACACTTTCGCTCATGCCTTCATTCGTAGTCTCCTCTGCAGGACTCTCAGAAAGGTTATCCCTGTTTCTGCGAAGGCGTCTGAGCGCAGCGCTTCCCCCCATGCCGGCAAGTCCCATGAGCCCGGACTGCACAAGCGTCGCGGGAGCCACTTCCTCCACTGTATCCAGCAGGGTCGGCATCTCGTCCCGCAAACCGGCCGCATATTCTTCCTCGCTCTGGTATCGCCCGGTCACCACTTCCGAAGGGACTTCCTGAAGGCCCTCCAGCCCAAGGCGCATAAGCCCGCGCCCCAGGCTGTTTTTCACCCCTGTTCTGTTGATGATGCCCGTTCCCAGTTTACCCATGATGCCGCCGAACAGGGCATTGCTGATTGCCTCGGGAATGGCTTCGGCATAGCCGTACCTATCCGCATTGGCTTCAAAATACGTTCTGACCTTCTGCCATTCTTCTTCCGTCGGCGTGCGCCCCAGCTCGTCCCTCAGCGAAAGCAGCAGCTCCTGCATGAACTGGTCTGTTGCGGCCCTTTTGGCCACCGTTCCGGAAGCGCCCATGCCGGCGGCTATACCTGCAACAGGACCTGCCGCGGAACCTGCAACACCGGCCCCGAGAGAGGCTCCCATGGTGGCCATGCTGTACGGGATGGAAAGCATGGCATCAATGACGGGCTCATGAGCCTGACCGGCGTATTCCACAGCATAGGCCTGCTTCTCTGCACGCGAAGCTTCAATCTCCGGCAAATCCTCCACGGAAATATCTCCGCCGCGCCACGCTTCTCTGGCAGTATCCAACATCCCGCCGGGGATATTCAGCAATCCGGCGCCAATGGCCCTGATATCCCCCAGAAGACCGGGGTTCTCCGGCTCCTGCTGCGGAGCGGGAGTGCCTCCCGTCACCTGCGATATGATATCATCGAGAGTTACCGAAGAGCCGCCGTTCCCCATACCGGGTATGGTCACATAAACAGGAGTCTTGCCCATATCTCGTTCCGCTATTCTCTGTTGGCCTGTCTGGCAGGATAGGTCAGAAAATCTCCAAGTCCTTTGATTCCCCGAAGCAGCATGTTGTCCGAAAGAAGTTTATCCCTCTCTTCAGGTGGCAGACTTGCTATCTCTTCAGGCGTCATATCCCGCAAATCCGATTTGCCGCCCGCTCCACTTGCAACCTGCGTGTCGGCTGTTTCTCCGGTCGGTGCTCCCAAGGCATCCCGTATTTTACGATTCCCTTTTCCTGCCGGTTGCTGCTGTGCTCCCGACGGCGCGCCGCCGTTCAGCAGATACAGCATCGCCGTCTCCTTCCGCTGCCTTGCGGTCAGCCCCTTCTTTGTGTCCGGTAACTTCTGCGTGTGAGCGGATTCCACCTGATCCACGGCCAGCATGGGAGGGTCTCTGGTGCC
>JAXVQY010000107.1:0-5344 GCA_037303805.1 bacterium
TCCACGAAGGAAAGTGTGGACATATGGCAGACGTGATACTGCACACCGGTTTCACGGGCAAGTTCCACGTCGCGGGCGATCTCTCCCCACTCGCTTTCAGAACAGATGCCGCGATGACCGTGAACTCGGGCATACTCGCCGTCGTGAATGTAGCCACCGCGAAGCAGTTCGTTGACTTCGCAATGTGCGGCCACAATTTTGTTCAGCTTTTTCGCCTCGACCATGGCCTCGCGCATCATGCCTTCATCCTGCACGCCGCGACCGTCATCGGAGAAACCCGCCACGTGGGGAGCCATACCGGCCATGTCGGAAAGCGTACGTCCCTTCTCCTCCATGGTGATGGTTCCGTAGGGCACCACATGAATCACCGCATCGCGCCGTATGGCGTCGAGCTGCTTTTCAAGATGCTCCACCGTGTCGGGCGCAGGGTTCAGATTGGGCATGGTGCACACCGTCGTGTAACCGCCGTGCGCTGCCGCCAGACTGCCGGTACGTATGGTCTCCTTGCATGAAAATCCCGGCTCACGAAAATGCACATGGACATCTACGAGGCCGGGAACAATGCAACACCCGCTCATATCGGTTTCCGACACGCCCTCCATGGGGGGTATCTGCGGTGCTATGCCCTCTATTCTGCCGCCCCGGACAAGCACGTCCGCCTTCTGAAAACCGGAAGGTCTGTATACCAGACCGTGTCTCAGGATGCGATCCATGACAACTCCTTGAATCCTAGAAAAAAAGCCCGGCCCGGAGGCCGGGCGGAACATCACGCCTTCTGACGGAGCACGGCTTCCAGCGTTTCGGTAAAGGATACCAGATCGGCTTCGTCAATGGTCAGTGCGGGCAGCAGACGCAACGTAGGCCCGTACGTAAGATTGAGAATGAACCCGCGGTTCATGAGCTCGAGCCAGACCTGACGCGCCTTTTCATCGGACATTTCCAGTTCGATGCCGAGGAGCAGCCCCATGCCGCGCACGTCACGGATGACGCCGGGCATACGCTCGGCCAGCTCGCGGAAGCGGGCACAGGCGCGTTCGCCGAGTACGGCGGCACGTTCGACCAGTCCGTCGCGTTCCATGATCTCAAGAACCTTGAGACCCACGCTCGTCACCAGAGCCCCGCCGCCGAACGTCGTGGCATGACTGCCGTAGTCAAAGCCCTGAGCGACCTCGTCGGTCGCCATCATGGCCCCCAGAGGCAATCCGTTGGCCATGGACTTGGCGCTGGTGAACACGTCGGGTTCAAGGCCGTAATTCTGGAAACTCCACCACTTGCCGCTGCGCCCCATACCGGCCTGCACTTCATCGCACATGACCAGCACGCCGTGACGGCGACAGATGTCAAAAATGCCGTCGGCATATTCCTGCGTTACGGGAATGATGCCGCCCTCGCCCTGAACGGCTTCAAAAAGAACGGCGGCCGTCGTGGGCTTTATGGCCTTTTCCAGAGCATCCAGATCTCCCCACGGCACACGGCCGAAGCCGGGCGTTTCCGGTTCAAAACCTTCGGTATGCTTGCCTGTGGCGGCCAGCGTGGCCAGGGTACGGCCGTGGAAGCAGTTGGAAAGCGTAATGACTTCCCATGCATTGCGGCCCTTCACCACATGCTGGTAACGACGGGCAATCTTGATGGCGGCTTCATTGCTTTCCGCGCCGGAGTTGCAGAAGAACACCTTGCCTGCATGGCTGGTGGAAAGCAGCTTCTCCGCATAATCGAGCTGTTCTTCCTGATAGAAAAGATTACTGACATGGATCAGCTTTCGGGACTGTCGGGCCATTACTTCCGCAATTTCCTCATTGCTGTGGCCGAGACCCGTCACGGCGATGCCGGCCAGAAGGTCGACATACTCCTTGCCGTCCACGTCCCAGAGGCGGGAACCCTTCCCTCGGACGATACCCAGCGGATAACGCGAGTATGTCCGGCACATAAGGGCCTTTTCCCTTTCCTTCAGTCTTTCGAAAGCTTCGCTCATCGTATGATTTCCCCATGAAACTTGTATTTTTCCGCGACAGCACACCGCATGCGCAAGGAACGCGGGTATCATATACTATTAACAGCCGGTAGCCAAGAGTGACGCCTGCGTGTTTCCGGGATTGCTTTTTGCGCCGGAGACGTTAAAAATTCCGTTCGGCAGTCCCTGCGGATTTCCGCTTCTTTCCGGCAGCAGACTGAGGACGCTCCGTCCGACGCTGCGCCGCTTTTTCCAACCGTACGGAAATTTCATGAACAGCGCATTTACCATGCTCCGTCCCCTTGTTCTGGCGTCCGGCTCCCCCCGGCGCCGTGCCTTTCTCGAAGGTGTCGGGCTCGACTTCGAGATTCTGCCCGCCGCCTGTCCGGAACCCCGTCCCCTCCCCGGAGAAGATCCGCGAAGCTATGCTGCTCGAAGTGCGGAAGCCAAGGCGCGTTTCGTCCTCGACGTCGTCCGGGCCCGGGGAGATGATGCCGCCGTGCTCTCGGCCGATACCATCGTCATTCTGCGAGACGGCTCCGAAGCCTCCATTCTGGGCAAACCCCGCGACCGTGATGACGCCGTAGCCATGCTGTCGCGACTTTCCGGCCGTACCCACGAAGTCGTTACGTCCTGCTGTCTTGCCGTGGATCATCATGTGGAAGGCTTCGACGACATGACCGAAGTCACCTTTGCCCCCTGGCCTCTGCCCGTGCTGGAGGCCTATGCCGACAGCGGCGATCCTCTGGACAAGGCCGGTTCCTACGGCATACAGGACGGCGGAGCCTTTCTTGTCAGCGGGCTGAACGGATCATGGTCCACGGTCGTGGGACTGCCCCTCGATCTCGTGCTGGAACGCCTTCTCCGTGCAGGCGTCATCGGCCTGAACACTTCTTTCCGGGAGCATTCATGAAACAACAGATTCTCGACGCCGTTCACGCCGTGTACAACAGCGTGCCCCTCGTCCACAGCATCACCAACTTCGTGGTCATGCAGGTTTCCGCCAACGCCCTGCTCGCCGCCCATGCCTCGCCGCTCATGGCACACGCCGTCGAGGAAATGGACGACCTCACCGACATCGACTCTGCCCTTGTCCTGAACATAGGCACTCTTGATCCCGCCTGGCTGGACAGTATGGAACTGGCCGGCACGCTCATGAAGAAAAAAGGCAAGCCCGTCGTCCTGGATCCCGTGGGAGCCGGAGCTTCCGGCCTGCGCACTCGCTCTGCCCTGCGGCTGCTCGATCTGGTCCGTCCGGACATTCTGCGCGGCAACGCTTCGGAAATCATGGCACTGGCCGCAGAAATCCGCAGTGCCGACAAGGTGAGCACCAAAGGCGTGGACAGCCGCAACAGCAGCGACGAAGCCCGGGATGCCGCTCATGTACTATCCCTGCGTTTCGGCTGTACCGTCAGCGTCAGCGGAAAGCGTGATCTCGTGACCGACGGCAGCACCGATCTCATCATCGAGGGAGGATCGCCCCTTATGCCGCTGGTCACAGGCATGGGCTGCTCGGCCTCCGCCGTGACCGGAGCCTATGCCGCTGCGTGTAAAAACAGTCTCGTAGCCGCTGCCGCCGCCATGGCCGTCATGGCCTCGGCAGGAGAAAAGGCCGGTGCCGTCGCCAAGGGGCCGGGAAGTTTTCTTCCCGCTTTTCTCGACGAGCTGTATCTGCTGGATCCCGAAGACGCCGCCGCAAGAGTCCACGTCCTCCAATCGTAATCAAGACGAACTCCGGGAGAGAATTCTCCCGGAGCTTTCCCGTATCCCGACGTCTGCCCGGCGACAGGATCTTCCCCGAAGTCTTCTTTTCCCCCTTGACGGATTTTCCGAAATTCTTTTGAAAACGCGAGATGCTGATGAACTGGAGAACTCATACCGACTATCGTGTCTATCTCGTCACGGATCGCTCGCTCTGCCTCGGCAGGCCGCTGGAAGACGTAGTTTACGCCGCCGTACGCGGCGGAGCCGGAGCCGTGCAGCTCAGGGAAAAACATGCCTCGTCCCGAGAATTTCTGGAACTGGCACGAGCCCTTGTCTCACGCATACAGCCTCTGGGCATTCCTCTCATCATCAACGACAGAGCCGATATTGCTCTGGCATCAGGAGCAGCCGGTCTGCATGTGGGACAAAGTGATCTGCCGCCGGACGACGCGCGTCGGCTCATGGGACCGGATGCCATCGTGGGACTTTCCGTGGAAACCCCGGAAGAACTGGCGGAAGCTGCGGCCTTCGACATCGACTACGCAGGCATCAGCCCCATTTTCGCCACCCCCACCAAGACCGACACCCATGCTCCCTGGGGACTGGACGGACTGAAAAAGGCAAGAGCCGCATCCCGCCTTCGTCTCGTGGCCATAGGCGGCATACACGGCAGCAACGCCAGAGACGTCGTGGCCGCAGGTGCCGACAGTCTCGCCGTGGTATCCGAAATCTGTTCCGCGCCCGACCCTGCGGCTGCGGCAGAAAATCTGCTGTCCGTGTTTGCCTGAGCGGCACACATCGTCCGCCTCCGCCCCTATGCGGAAGCGGACAGGTATTTTCCCGTAATGCTTTCCGGACATTCCGTAATTTCCAGAGGTGTTCCTGCAGCCACAATGGTGCCGCCTTCCGCTCCTCCGCCAGGCCCCATATCTATGATGTAGTCCGCCTCCCGCATCACATCAAGATCGTGTTCAATGACGATGACCGTGGCCCCATTCTCCATAAGAGTACGGAAAACACCGAGCAGTGTCCGCACATCCAGCGGGTGCAGTCCGATGGTGGGCTCGTCAAAAACAAATACGGAGTCGGATTGAGCCTTTCCCATTTCTCCGGCCAACTTCAGACGCTGTGCCTCTCCACCGGAAAGTCCCGGTGTGGCTTCACCGAGCGTCAGGTAGCCGAGTCCCAGCCTGTTCAATACCTCCAGTCGCTGACGAACCGTTTTCAGATCCGCACAGGCCTCCATGGCCGTATGGATGTCCATGGACATGAGTTCGGGCAGGGAAAAACTTCTCCCTCCGGCGTTCCGGTACATAACGCGGTGAGCTTCTTCGGCAAAGCGGGTTCCGCGGCAGGAAGGACAGGGGATGTCGACGTCGGGAAGGAACTGCACGTCAAGACTGATGACCCCCGTCCCGTCACAGACAGGGCACCGCAATCTTCCGGTATTATAGGAAAAATCTCCAGCCTTGAATCCCTGCTCCCGTGCATCCGGCGTACGGGCAAACACCTTGCGTAACTCGTCGTGCACATCCGCATAGGTGGCCACCGTGGAGCGGACATTGATGCCGATGGGCGCAGCATCAATGAGCTTTACATGGCGTATGCCTTCCGCGCTGACGGAACGAACATGCTCCGGCAGTCTGCTTCCGCTGATCACGGCTTGAAGGCCGGGAACAAGACTTTCCA
>JAXVQY010000108.1:0-2895 GCA_037303805.1 bacterium
GCCCAGTCGCCGAAGGTGGCCTTGTCGCCGGGCATGAGGATGTACTGCAGTTCATGCACGACTTCGGGATCGACGTGGCGCATGTCCATGTAGAAAGGCGGCCCGTTGCCCTCCAGCTGTTCCTGGTAGGTTCCCTGAATCTGATTGTTGCGCACGCCGTTTTCCCACATGGGGTCGTACTTGCCCATGAAGCGTTCGCCGATGGCGCTGATTTCGTGGGCGCCCGAGCTGTTGATGCCGTTCATGCCGGGGCAGCCGTAGCCCTTGGGCTCCATGGTGGCGCGCTGATAGGTGTCGAGTTCCGTCACGGCGGCACCGGCGTCATAGCCGAGCACGACGCCTGCACCCGTGTTGTAGGGGTACATCCACACGTTGTAGGGATTGTGCGTGGAGTTGTTGTAGCCGCGGGTGGAAGAACGACCCTGAGCGGAAACCACGGTCTTGGCACGTATGATGACGAATTCGCCGGTCACCACGTTCCAGCCGAGCACGCCGCAGGCCTTTCCGCCGTCGGTGAGGATCTTCATGGCCATGATGCGGTCAAGGACATGCACGCCGGAATCGCGGACGATGCGGGCCATGACGCGCTTGATGGTCATGCCGTTGGCAATGTGGACCCACCAGGTGCCGGGCTGACCGAAGCCCTGCGTACGCTTGTAGGTGCCGTCGGGGTTCTTGCTGAAATCCACGCCGCATTTTTCGAGGCGCTTCAGCATGTGGTACATGTGGTTGTACCAGCCGTTGGTCAGCATGGCGGGCGTCCAGCCGTTCAGAGGCTTGGCATAGAACTTGACAAGGTCGTCCGCGGTGTCGAAGGGGGTACCCTTTTCGTTCAGGATGGCCATGTAGTGGTCGTTGCCGCCACCGATACAGCCAGAGCTTTCCAGCTTGCCTTTATCCAGCAGCACGACATCCAGACCCTGCTCGCGGGCTCCGAGGGCGGCGCCGCAGCCGGACGCGCCAGAGCCGATGACAAGCACGTCTGTTTCGATCAGCGTGCCGAGTGGATGAGTTGAACTTTTCATGACTCCTCCCTGATTCTGAAAATACATCGGTGGGAAAGAGAGCGCGGCTTTGGGCGGGGACAACGGAATGGGGGCCGCGCCGGAATCATTCCCGTCGCGTCAATGATTTCACAAAAACATCTTCGGTTGTCAAATCGAAAAAAAAATTTTATTGTTCGAATAAATCATACAGTAACACGACAGCTTGCTCGGACCCGGGAGGACAACATCATGATTGAAGAACTGGGAGGCGATTTTTTCCAGCATTTACGCGGGTTTTACTATACGGCCAAAACCGGAAGCATCCGAAAGGCCGCTCAGCTCATGAATAGAAACCCCTCTACCATCAGCTGGCAGATACGACAGCTCGAACAGCAATTAGATACAGTATTATTCGATAGATACATGAAAAGACTGCGTATCACGCCGGAAGGTGAAAGATTACTCACATGGACGATTTCCACCTTTGAACTTTTACGCGGCATGAAATCCGACATCAGTTCTCCGTCGGGAGTGCTGCGCGGTACCATCAGTATATCCAGCAACTTGCCCTTTTCGGCACGAGTGGTGCGAATCATTGCCGCCTTTCGTCGGGAACACCCTGATGTTCATATTAAAATCCGGCGTGCGCTGCCCTATGAAACCGTGGAGGACGTGGCCAGTTCCCGTGTGGATTTCGGGCTTACCGGCATCACCCGGGAAGCTCCGAACTGCACTCTTGAAGAGCTTTTCACTTCCCAGCCTCTGCTGATAGCCAGAGAAGACAACGAATTCGGTCAGCCGGAACATCCTACGGAAGAGGATCTCATTCGCCTTCCGTTTATTTCCTTTCTGGCCGAGAATATGGAAGAGGGCGGGGACCCGTATTTCGACACGTCCCTGGCTTCTCTTTCCCAGCCGTTGCAGACCGTGCTCAGCGTCAACAACTATCACCTCATGTTGCGCTATGTTAAACAGGGAATGGGGGTGGCCGTCATGGATGAGCTCTGTCTCATGGCCAGCAAGTACGGCAACCTGGGAGAGGGATTGCGTTCCTATCCGCTGATGGGGATCCTGCCCCCGGTACACAACGGCATTCTGCTTCGTCATCACAAGCATCTCAGTCCGCAGGCCGCCGCACTTATCGAAAAGATCCGCGAGGAACTAAAGGACGGGTTGCCCAAGCTTCAGGAACTGGCCCGTTGAGGCTTTCAGAAACGGCAGCGGCGCGGTCCGGATGAGTTGTCTGTTCCGGCATGGAGAAATCCTCCTGGCGGACCAGGGCAGAGCAGCGGCGTCTGTCGTGAGGCCGCTTGTGCGACGGAGCTTTTCCCCGTGCTGAGAGAGGCGATTCCCCCAGATCTTCCATGCTTGACCGGAGGGGAGGCAGGCCGTAGAATTTTTTTCGACTTTTTACCCAATACGGTTCCGTTTTCGGACCTCATGATGTGCCGTGCCCGCACCTTGCGGAGATGTCGCGGCTCAAGCGGATACAATATGGCAGCAAACGCATCCCTTGCGGCTTTGTACAGGCCGCAGACCTTTGCCGAGGTGGTCGGGCAGGACATGGTGAAGTCCATTCTTTCCCGTGCCGCCCGCGAGGACCGCGTGGCTCCGGCCTATCTCCTCAGCGGTACGCGAGGGGTGGGCAAGACCACCATTGCCCGTATTTTTGCCAAGGCTCTCAACTGTGAACATGCTCCCACCGGAGAGCCCTGCAATCAATGCGAGGCCTGCCGACGCATCACCCAGGGCAGCTTCGTGGACGTGGTGGAAATAGACGGCGCCTCGAATCGCGGCATTGACGACATCCGGCGTCTGCGCGACGCCGTGGGCTATGCTCCGCTGGAAGGCCGGTACAAGGTCTTCATCATCGACGAAGCGCACATGCTCACCAAGGAAGCCTTCAACG
>JAXVQY010000109.1:0-8910 GCA_037303805.1 bacterium
GACAGTGCCCAGACGTCCAGCATATTCGATAAGGTTTATTCCTCGGCCGGTCTGGAACTGCGTTGGCGTTCTCCCATGGGTGATCTTCGCTTTGCCTACGGTTATCCGCTTTCCAAGAATGCGGACGGTACAAAGAGGCACAGCGGTCGCTTCGAATTCTCCATGGGACAGGCCTTCTAGACCGGTATTGTCGGAAAGCTGCTGAGTTCCGGAAATTCCGGACCGGTAATGTTACTTTGCCGAAAAAGAGGGGGAGGGTGTTTGCCTTCCCCCTCTTTTCGGTCTTCGATGGAAAAAACAGCCGGAACCGTCGGTTCCTGTGACGAGCAGCGGTGAAGGAAACTCTGCGTTGTTGTCTTGTCGACGGGGGCGCAGACACAGACAGCATTCCGCCCCTGCCGGCATGGGGCGGACTTCCTCTTCAGGATACTTTTCAGCCCGTGCGGACCGACGGCAACGTCTCGTCCCCCAAAGATGGATGCATCATGAAATACGATACTGTGATTTTTGATCTCGACGGCACGTTGCTTGATACCCTGGAAGACCTGACATGCAGTGTGAACCATGCGCTGCATCTCTATTCTGACATTCAGCGCAGCATAGAGGAGGTCCGGGGATTTGTAGGGAACGGAGTACGCATGCTCATGATTCGAGCATTGCCCGGAGGAGAGGCAAACCCGCACTTTGAAGAGGCTTTTGCAGCATTTCGCAGACATTATGCCGTACATTGCCGGGATCATACGCGGCCGTATCCTCAGATTGCCGAGCTGTTGACCCTCTTGTCGGCACGCGGGGTACGCATGGCCATCGTGTCCAACAAGTCCGACAGAGAAGTGAAGGAACTTAACCGTACCTTTTTTTCCGGACTGGTTCCGGCGGCTCTTGGGGAGCGGGAAGGTGTACGGCGCAAGCCGGAACCGGACAGCCTGTTTCAGGCCATGAAGGAACTTGGTTCCGTGCCGGAACATACGTTATACGTAGGAGATTCGGAAGTGGACGTGCTCACGGCAGCCAACGCAGGTGTGGACTGCATGGCCGTGACGTGGGGATTTCGCGACGAGGGGCATCTGCGGCGCTCCGGCGCCGTGAGGTTCATTCATGCGCCTCTGGAGCTGATGACTTTTCTTGAGCATGCGGAATAGTCATTGATAGTCCGGCTGACCACGATGTCCTGTACGTGCCCGTCGGACTTTTTGGGGCGGGCAAGACTGTTGAGCATAACAAGGATCGGTATCGGCCGATATTTAAAAATATTGTTTTCTGGGGCGTCGTGATCAGTGTCGGAAAAACGGAACTCTTGAGGTATGGATTTTGGGGGCAACGAACTTCAGGAAGATGACAAGAGCGAGAATCTGTCCCGAGGCTCCGACCAGATAGGCTTCCGCCATGCCCAGAGCGTCGGCAATCACTCCTCCGCTGATGAGAGCCATGAAAATACCGCCGTCCATACCGATGAAATACATGGAACTGGCCACGCCGCGTCTGCTTTTGTCTGCCAGACTTACGAGGATGGTCTGGTAGCTGGGCATGAGAGCCCCGAGAGAAATGCCGAGCAGGGCCCCGCACAGGACGAAAACGATGGGATTTTCGGCCGAGGCGACCGCTATTGCGCCTCCCATCGTCAGCAGTTCAGCACAGCAGACGAGCTGAACCATGAAGCCGTGATCCGCGATATAGCCCGAAAACAGACGGCTTACCAGCAGACCGAGTCCCATGAAAAGGAAAAAGAGACTGGCGAAGTCGGACAGTCCGTGTTCTCTGGCAAGGACGGAAATGTAGTTGGCGATCATACCCTGCATGAAGGCGGCCAGCAGCAGAGCGCAGAGAGCATATATTCCGCTTCGCATGAAAAACATGTCCGGCGTAAGTTTTTTACAGGCGGGAGCTTTCTGCTTTGAAGTATGAAGAAGAGACTGGAACAGTGCCCCGGCTGCGGTGAAGGCAAAGGGCACCCAGAACGCTGAGGCGTAGGAGAAGGCATCGGCCACGAAAAGACCGAGCATGGGGCCGAAGATCATGCCCAGGGAGACGGTACTGCTGAAGATACCGATGCCGGTGCCGATTTTGTCCTCGGGCATGAAGTCTACGGCAAGCGTTGCCTGCGAAGTGGACATGGAGGCAAAGGCCACGCCGTGAAGCAGGCGGATGACCATGAAGAGCAGTACGCCGGCGGCCGTAAGACAGAGGGGAAAAAGCACGGCGCAGCAGAGAGTGGACAGAATGAGAACATGTCTGCGGTTGAATCTGTCCACGAGCAGGCCGGAAACAGGCCGGAAAAGCAGTGCTATAAGCGGGAATATGGCCATGGCCACGCCCATGATGCTTTTGGGACAGTGCATGACATCCATAAGGTACAGCGGCAGCACGGGGAGAATGGAATAACTGGCCATACAGGTGCAGAGGTTGGCCAGGCAGATCAGAGCGAAGTTTCCGGTGAACAGCGTTTGCCCGGACGTCGCTTTCTCTTCGCGTTTTTCCTGAGTCATAGAAGCATCCTTGTTGCTGACGTGAACAGGACGGACGAACAGGTGATGCAAGTATTCCTGCGAAAGCCGTATTATTTTTTACATACGCTTACTGAGAAACTATGCAATGTGCTCAGGTGCAGAAAAAGCCCCTCAAATGTCCCTGTGAGGTAAAAAAGTCTTTTTTGTCAGACTCCGCTGACTCCCGGACCGGAAAGGCGGCTTCTTCCGTTACCCGCAGGCTCCACTCTGATCTGTGTCCCCACCCGGTCACGGACGGCCTGGACGTGGGAAATAAGCCCTATGACCTTGCCTTTCCGTCGCAGTCCGGCAAGCATATCGAGGGCCGTCCCCAGGGATTCTTCATCCAGCGTGCCGAAGCCCTCGTCAAGAAACACAGAGTCCACGCGGACGTTTCGGCTGGCCATCTGGGCGAGTCCCAGCGCCAGAGCAAGACTGACGAGAAAACTTTCTCCGCCGGAGAGATTGCGCGACGAGCGTACGGTATCGGCCTGATAGCGATCAATGATATTGATGGTCAGAGCCTCATCGCGACTGCTTGTGAGGACATATCTGTCCGTCATGAAGGACAGCTGCCGGTTTGCCATGAGGATAAGCCTCCGGAAGGTAAGCTCCTGCGCATAGTTGCGGAATTTTTTGCCGTCTGCGGAGCCTATGAGATCATTCAAGGCCGACCAGCGGCGACACACAGCGGCCTGAGCCTCACGCTGACGGCGAAGCCGTTCAGCCTGTTCCTTCCTTCCGTCGTTGGCCTTGAGTCTTTCCTGAAGGCTTCCGAGCCGACGAAGAGCTTCCTCCCGCTCCGATCTGGCTTCGGACAGTCGGAGTTCCGTTTTCTGCCGGTCGGGTACCGGTCCGTTTTCTTCCTTGCGGCGTTGTTCCAGAGCTTCTGCTCGTGCTTCCAGGCTTACGCTTCGGTCGGACAGAGCCTGTTCGACCCGTTTCAGAGTGCTGAGTCGATCTTCCGGCAGCAGCGCACTCCGACAGGCGTCCTCAGTCTCGAAACCTCCGGCCGTCAGCCGTTCCCTGAGGTCAGCCTCCATATCCCTGAGGGCTGAAGAGCGCTGGCGCATGCGTGCCGTCAGCGCAGCGGAGGCACTTTTGCTTTCCGTCAGGCTGCGGGTGGCCTGTTCCAGTGTAGAGCGGCAGCTTTTTTCTTTTTTTTCCAGCGATTGCAGTCTTTCGGCCGCCGCCGCTTCTTCATCATCCACCTTGCGGCGTCCGAACAGCGCCAGTCTTTCGCTTGCCAGTGTATCCAGTTCCTTCTGACGGATCTGACGGTTTTCTTCTGCGGTCGTGCATTCCTTTTGTGACGTCTTAAGAGCTTCCTCTCCTACGGCCAGCTTTCTTTGCCGTTCTGTCAAAGCCTCCCTTGCCGCATTTTCCTGCTGCTGCAAGGCCATGTAATGATCGCGTCGTCCGATGAGAGTCTGAACGGCGTTTTTAAGTTCCGCCGTCGTATTGCCTCCGATACCGAACGTGCGCATCATGGCGTTCAGGGCTGTGCGGCCTTCTTCCGTCCGGCGCATCCCGTCTTCCATGTCTCTTATTCGCGATGCCGTTTCTGCTGCCAGTGTCAGCATCTCCTTTTCTCCTTCCCGCACGGCGAGAAGGGCGTTTTCCTGCTGCTGTCTCAGGGATTCCATTTTTCGCACCAGGTCGCGTCCCGCTTCTTCCTGGGCATCCAGACGGCGAAGCAGAGACTCCGTTTCCGAAAGGCGGGTCCCATGAACTTCCGACAGCCTTTTCAGCAGAGGCACGAGATCGGGTGCTTTTTCCGTCAACGTCAGTGCAGAAAGAAGATCGCCTTCCCATAAAGAGGGCAGGATAATGTCGCTGGAAGAGTCGACAGTCCCTCCGAAGGCCGCGGCCAGAGCAGGAGACAGTCCGGCTACGGCACGTCGAAGCCTTTCTGTTTTTTCTTCGATGACAACTTCGTTTTCTGTGAGTGTTGAGGCAACATGAACGGCGTCACGTCTGTGTCCGGCAAGTTCCGCGGTCAGTTTTTCCACACGGGCTTCCAGTTCCGATACCCCGTCAGCAGTCCTGTCCTGAAGGTCGGACTCGGGAATCCGTTCAACGAAAGGATGATGAACGGAGCCGCAGAGCGGACAGGGCCTTCCTTCACGCAGGAGTTTCCGTTCCTCTTCATAGGAGCGGATCTTTGCCTGCAGAGTCAGTTTTTCCTTCAACAGCACGAGTCGTTCCCGCGCGGCGGAAAGCTCGGCGTCCTCTTTCTGTACCGTAAGAATCAAGTTCTGTTGCTGCCGATGCAGTTCCGTGATGCGGTTCAGCAGTGTTTCCCGCTCTAGGGCTGCGTCCAAGGCCTTTTCCAGAGACGTTTTTCTTGTGCTCAGGGTGTCCCGCAGATTGCGCCAGTACGGGAGGTCTCGTCCGTTGAGAAGAGCGGCAAAATTTTTCCTGGCCTCGGAAAGTCGCTGTTGCGCTTCGGCAAGGCTGCGGGTCAGCGCTTCAGCAGTGTTTCGAGATTCTTTCAGACTCGTTTCGCGAACGGCCGTCCTTTGCTTGAGTTCCGCCAGGATATTGCGTGTTCCGGTCAGTACGTTTTCGTCTTCTTCCAGACGGGAAAGTCGTGCCTGAACAGCCCCGACGACATTGAAGAGAGCGGCATCAGCAGCACAGGCCTCCTGCTCTTTTATGAGTCGGTTCAAGGAATCTTCGGCCTGTTTCTGCTCACGTTTAATGGTGTTCAGTTCCTGTTCCCTGTGTTTGAGAGCCGTCCGGCGGGCGGCAAGTTCCAGGTCGAGGGCTGCCATATCCCGATGTCGAGCTTCCAGCTCGGTGTCGGCGGCACGCACACGTTTCCAGAGTTCCCTTGCTTTTTCCGTTGCATCCTTTTCTGACTCAAGAGTCTTTCCCGCCGCGATCAGCGACGCTTTTGCGGTAAGTTCCCTCTCTCTGAGAAGCGGCAGTTCTTCATTCAGGATTCGAGCCCTTTCCTCATCCCGCCTCTGTTCATCTCTTCGAATATCCAGGGCCTGAAGGGCTCCGGAAAGTACGGCCGCACGTCGTGCCAGCGTCAGTCGTGCCTGTTCCGGCAGAAAGGCCTCCGTGTCGAGACGCAGTTGTTCACGTTCCTGGGCCAGCGTTGCCTCTTCCCGTGCCAGGCTCTCAGCTCTCTCCACTCGGGCCAAATCACCGAGCAATGCCTGTTCACGGAGTGCCAGCTCGTCGATTCCGGCCTGGAGCCCGCTTTTTTCTTGTGCAAGAGTCGCTTCTTCCTCTTCCGAAAGAAGATTCTGGGCGGCCAGCTCCTCGTTCAGTCCGTCCAGGCGAAGCTGTTCCATGCGGTTGCGTTCATGGACATTCCGGGAAATCTCCGAATAGATGCCGGTTCCTGTGATCTGTTCCAGCAGAGGGGCCCTCTCGTCGCCGTCCGCCAGCAGAAAGGAGGCAAAACGCCCCTGTGCAAGAAGCATGGACTGCGTAAAGCGGTTGAAGTCCATGCCTGTGAGTTCCGTGACTTTGGTTACGACATCCGTGGTCTTCTCCGCCAGAGAAAGACCATCCTTATCGTACAGTCTGTGCCTGGGTTGTTGAAGATTACCTGAAATTTTTTTCCCGGCCTTGTTCTGACTCCAGCAGCAGCGATATTCCCCGCGCAACGTTCGGAAACAGACTTCGGCCATGCATTCCGCCGTCTGACGAGACATGATTTCGTTGCTGCTCTTCGTCACTTTGTCCAGCCGCGGAGTGCGGCCGTAGAGAGCAAGACAGATGGCGTCCAGAATAGTGCTTTTCCCGGCACCTGTCGGTCCGGTAATGGCAAAAATGCCTCCAGCTTCGTATTCCGGGCCATCCAGACGGATGGTCCAATCTCCGGTAAGGGAGTTGAGATTGTGGATACGTACGCTCAGGATGCGCATGATTCGTCCTCCTCATCGTCGCTCCCGCTAAAGGCCACGGCTTCACGGAAAACCGTGCGCAGTTCTTCCAGCATGCCGTCGTCGGGCTTCCGATCCGGAAATGCTTCTCTGAGACGTCGTTCGAACACCTCTTCAACGTCGAGTTCTTCAAGTGCTTCCTGCTCAGGATCGGCATCCATACCGTCAGGAAGAAGACGGGCATTACGTATGCGCAGAATTTCCACACCTCCTGAGGCGTGTTGTTCGACACGATCCCGGAGATCGGAAATGCGTTCCGTTCCTGTGTACACGACTTCCGTCCAGATGGATTCACCTTCGGCTGAAAGGGCATCGAGGCGTTGTTCTATGGAGGACATATCACCTTCCACATGCTCCAGCCTCTGGAAACATGGGACGGAAACGGGACGGACTTCCACCTGTTTTTTTTCCGTATGCAGCAGACAGACTTCCCGATTTCTTGCCGTCTCGTCAAAGCCCATGGGGAGGGGAGAGCCCGCATAGCGCAGACGATCTTCTCCGTGTACTTTCTGGGCAAGATGCAGATGTCCGAGAGCAACATAGTCGAACGTGTCGGAAAACACATCCGCGCTTACCTGACCGAGAGAGCCCACACGAAGATCGCGCACACCGTCATCCGTTGCGGTCACGCCTCCCGCGGCAAAAAGGTGTCCCATGGCCAGAACCGGAATATCAAGTCCCTCACGCAGGCGTGCGGCTTCGAGGGCTGCGCGGCGGTAATGTTCCTTCATACCCTCGGCCATGCGTCGATCCCGCTCTTCCATGCTGTCTCCGTCCGCAGCACGGTACAGATCTCTGTCTCGCAGAAAGGGCACCGCACACACGACGAGTTCCGGGCTGCCGTCCGATCCGCGAAGCAGCAAAGTTTCTTCTTCCGGAGCACGTGCCCGTCCCATGACGTGAATATGCATGGCTGAAAGCAGGCTGCGGGGAGCATCGAGAAAGGCGGGAGAATCATGATTGCCCGCAATGACAACCACATGACGGCATGGGCTGGAAGGGGCAGTCAACTCTCGAAGAAAATCGTAATACAGTGTCTGGGCTTGATTTCCGGGAAGTGCGCTGTCGAATACGTCACCGGCCAGAAGCAGCGCTTCGACGTTTTCCTTATGGATGAGCTCAAGCAGCCAGGCCAGGAAAGCCCGGAATTCTTCATACCGTCTTCTGCCGAAGAGAGTATGGCCAAGATGCCAGTCGGATGTGTGCAGTATGTTCATGATGGTTCCTGAGCGTGACGGCATAACGGATAGGCACGGAGGCGTCTTTGCCTGACAGAACATGTACGTGCATCCGGCTGCATCAGGGGACGCCTGCCGTCTTCTGCAACGGTTTCTAGCACGGAGAAGGGGGGACTGTCATGCGAAAACAAAAAGCATCTAGCCGAAGCAGTGTATTCCCTGTCGTGAAGAGGCAGGGCCGGTCGCAACGGCCTTCATCAAAACATGCGAAAAGGAGAAGGGACAGAGCCGGACATGGATAACGTTTTGTCCGGTCATGATGCGTATAACCGAGCAGAAATCGGTCGACAGAAGTCTTCTGCTGTTCGAGGATTTGAGAAGGAGATTCGGGAATTTTTCGTTGCTTCGGAAAACTGATCTCAGAAAGAAGGCCGGCATCGCTATGTCTGATTATGGGAAGCATGTCGATTCGTGAAAATTTTTTATTTTTTATCCTGAGCCTGACGGACTGACCAAACATCGGGAAATCGTTTGCTCTGGTATGGGAACGTCAGCTGTATGTCTTGTCTATCATATTATTTATTATAAATAAAAAGGGGAATCTCGATATGAGATTCCCGCAAAAGATTGTAACGAAATCCGTACAGACGGATTCAGTGTCGTTTACTTATAGGCCTTTGCTGCAAAGAGACCGAGACATACGACAACAGCCATAAGAACGGCACAGATACTGAGTACCATGGTTCCGAGTTCCATACTATCCTCCTTGCTTCTATGGAAGAAAACATAATTCACATAGTTATGAAAGAATTCATTAGAAATGACATGTCTTTCATATTTTTTTAGAAAATAACAGGCTGTTCTATTAAAAACAACTATTTTTTTAATATTTTTCTTATTTATTTTTTGTTTTTATATCGTATATATTTTTTATAAAATACTTTTTTATGATAGAAATAAAAAAGTGAAAAAAAATTAAGATATAAAATAGCAAAATAATATTGTATAAAAATGGAATAATTGTTTATGTAAAAGAAATAATAAATAAAAGAGTAACATATTTTTCTTCCTCCAGACAGGAAATATGAAATTTAATTTTTTCATTAATTCCTATCCGTCGTCGATACTGTAGATGAAAAACATGTCCATAATATCACAAATGGATGTTATCCATGGTCATCAGTGAAAGGCGACGGTCTTTCCATTAGCGGGAAGATAATCTTTTTCGAATATCAGCAGAGGAGAGCTCATGTCCGGAGAAAGTCAGGGGGCAGCACGGCGAATGAGGAGAATATCCCGCTGCGGTCGGTATATGAAAATGAGAGCTTTTGCCGGGAGATG
>JAXVQY010000110.1:0-1299 GCA_037303805.1 bacterium
CACATACTGATGGGAAGCATCGGAGAGCCTTCAAATATCATTCCTTATCTGGCTTCCGACTCCGCCTCTGCCGAGGTTGCCGGCCTTCTTTATACGTCTCCTTTGGAGTATGATAAGGATTTCAATATAATAAAATGTGCAGCCGAAGAGTGGGAGGTCCTTGAAGGCGGAACGTTCATGCGTTTTCGACTGAAGAAGGGACTTGTTTGGCAAGACGGACATCCGCTTACCGCCGACGATGTGACTTTTACCTACAAGTTGATGACCGATCCGAAGACGCCTACGGCCTATGCTGCTGATTTTCTTAATATAAAGGAGTACCGTCAGACCGGTCCGCTTTCGTTTGAAGTTCGCTATGATGCGCCCTATGCCCGTGCTGCCATTACCTGGATGCATCCCATATTGCCCAAGCACATTCTGGAGCATGAAAACATAGCTTCCACCCGATATGCCCGTGCCCCTATAGGTGCCGGTCCGTTCAAACTCAAATCCTGGGAGCCGGGAAGTCGTATCATACTGGAGGCTAATGACAGGTATTTCAAAGGGCGTCCCTATCTCGATGAGATCATTTATCGTATCATTCCCGACAGTACCACCATGTTTCTTGAGGCCAGAGCCGGAAAACTGGATTTTGTAGGACTGTCGCCTCAGCAGTATCTTCGTCAGACAAGTGGTGAGTGGTGGGACAAAAACTGGCGGAAGTACCGATACCTTGCTTCCGGTTATACCTATCTCGGACTCAATCAGAAGAGTCCCTTTTTCAAGGATAAACGTGTACGACAGGCTCTTTCCTATGCCGTCGATCGATCAGGAATCATAAAAGGGGCTCTTCTCGGTATGGGAGAACCTGCATTCGGACCGTACAAGCCCGGCACATGGGTGTACAATACGGCTCTGAAGCCGTATGATTATGACCCGGGCCGTGCTCGCCGTCTTCTTGCCGAGGCCGGTTGGAAGCCCGGAAAGGATGGAATACTGGAAAAGAACGGTCTGCCGTTCGAATTTACCATTCTGGTCAATCAGGGGAACAACGAAAGAATTAAAGTTGCCGTTATTCTTCAACAGATGTTTCGGGCCGTGGGGGTGAAGGTGGCCATCCGTACTGTGGAGTGGGCTGCTTTTCTGAAGGAATTTGTGGACACGAGAAAGTTCGATGCTTTGATTCTGGCATGGAATATTTTGGATGATCCTGATATATTTGACGTGTGGCATTCTTCGGCCATTGCCGGCAACGGGCTTAATTTTGTCGGCTTTCAGAATAAAGAGGTCGATCATTTACTGGAGAAGGGACGAGCGTCT
>JAXVQY010000111.1:0-5655 GCA_037303805.1 bacterium
TAGTAACATGCTGTAATCCGGCTCCCCCATGGGCTTTAGCAATCAGTTCTTCAAGACGACAATTTATAGAATATCGAAAAAAAGATTTTAAAATAACTTTTCCTTTAAAATCTATTCTAAAAATATGCTGATTTAATACAGCTTTTCCGCCATACCATATATGTGCTCCAAAAGAAGTTCCAGGAGTACCAGACCAAGCAAATAATACATCGCCAGAGCTTATTAAAAACTTATCTTCAATATAACCACTATAATAATTAAATTTGCTATCTGGATTATTCAAATTTTGAATCCTAATAATAGGAAGACCTGAATCCGACCAGTCACTAGGTTTAAAAGCTTTACCATTTCTAAGGGAACATAGATTATATAGCCTCACCCACTTCCATCCTTCGGGCAGGGGGTACGGCTGTTCCTCCACGGGAATTTCGACCACATTATCCGACGTCAACAGAGAATTCTGATTCTTGACGACATTCTTACGGGGGCGGGCCATCAGTTCGCCTCCCTGCCGGTCAGGCTTTGCAGTTCCCGAACCACGCTTTTCATGAGGTCCACGGCCTCTTCAAGCTGCGCAATGCATTCCTCGCCGCTCTCTATAGGGTCTGGCAATTCATCATATTCCAACAGGGATTCATCCCGGATAAGGCCGAGGTCGAGACTGTCCGCCTTCGCCTTTATTTCTTCACGGGTGAACACGCTCCAGCGTTCATCCTGAACGGCGCGGCGGTCGGCCGCTTCATAAGCCGCCTCAAATTGTGCAAAGTGATCTTTCTTCAGCGGGTTGGTCTTGCCGAAGGACGGCATGTTGGTACGCAGATCGTAGAACCACACCTCTTTGGTATTGCCCTTGTCGTTCTGGCCGCGCACAAAAAACAGCACGTTGGTCTTGACTCCCTGCGCGTAGAAAATGCCTGTAGGCAGGCGCAACACCGTATGAAGATTGCACTTGTCCATGAGGTCGGCGCGGATGCGCGCGCCGTCGCCGTCGGCAAAGAGCACATTATCCGGCAGCACCACGGCGGCACGGCCGCCGAGTTTCAGACTGCGGTAGATATGTTGCAGAAAATTCAACTGCTTGTTGCTGGTGGCAAAGGCAAAATCATCCCGACTGGCCCGCTCGCCGCCTTTCTTGGTGCCGAAAGGCGGATTGGTCAGTACAAGGTCATAGCCCTTCATGGTCTTGCCCGCCGTGGAGAGCGTATCCGCTTGCAGGATTTCCCCCTCTATTCCGTGCAGCATGGCATTCATCAGAGCAAGCCGATGGGTATCGGGTACCAGCTCGCAGCCGGTAAAGGCCTGTTTTTTCTGAAAGACGGCGGCGTCTTCTCCAAGTTTGAAATAGTCGTCGTTATGATCACGGACATAACGGTCAGCGGCTATCATGAAACCGAAGGTGCCGCAGGCCGGGTCGTTGCAGCGTTCCCCGGGTTGGGGTTTCATAAGCCGCACCATCACATCAATGAGCACGCGCGGCGTAAAATACTGCCCTGCGCCGGATTTCTTCTCATTGGCGTTCTTTTCCAGAAGCCCTTCATACAGGTTGCCCAGACCTTCTTCCTGCGCGGAATACCAGTCCAGAGCATTGATGCTGGTGATGATTTTTTCCAGATTCTTCGGCTCGTCAATGTTGGACACCGCGTCATGATAAATTTCCCGTACCCGCCCCGTACCGCTCTCGCCAAGTTCTGTCAGTATCCGCCTGTAAACATGTTTAAGCTCAATGCCGCTTTTCCTGGCCAGAACGTCCCAGCGGCAGTGTGCGGGAATGTCTTTTTCCGTACCGGTTTCCTTGGCCATTTTCAGAAAAAGGATATAGGTCAGCTCGGTCACATACTGATGGTAGGTAATGCCGTCATCCCGCAGAACGTTGCAGAGGTTCCAGAGTTTGGCAACAATTTCATGTGTGGTCATGCGGCAAGGCCCCCGTCGTCATACAAATAAGTATTGAGTTCCGTCACTATGCTTTCCAACTGATGGTGGAAGAGGTTATCCAGCGCGGCAAAACCGCCCTTGTCCTTGAACAAGACGCTTTCATCAAACGTGCGTACCGAAAGGACCGACTCATTAAGCAGATACTTTTCCATGCGGTCAATCCATTTTTCTTCGGCTCTGGAAAAGCTGTGCGCCTGCTTCAGCCGGGCCACGGCGCGGCGGATGCGCTCCTCGTGTCCCAGAAGTTCGGCATTGACGCCGTAGGTACGAATGAACCCGATGATGTCGGCGGCAATATCCTGATTGCTCATCTGCGACAGCGCGGAATTGAGCTGCCGGGCGGTAAAGCCTTCCCTCCCCAAAGCAAGGCGCAGGCTCTTGAGGCTTGCGCGGCTGAGGTCGGCCGGACGCGTACAGATGATGTTCAGAGCCTCTATGGCGCTGCGCTGTTCTCTGACGAAACGGGCAAAGGATTCCAGGTAGTCGCCGGGGCGAAGGTTATCCTTACCATAGCCCCGCGTATGGCTGGTGAGCGCGTCCGGCGTATCGGAAAGGACCACAGGGCGGCTTCCCGAAGAGCCTTCCGCACTTTGGAGAAACTCGAATAAATCGCGTCTGGAAAGCAGCAGCTCCTTTGCCCTGCGCGGCGGCAGATCCTGCACGCTCTCGATAAAGGCGTCGGGAAAGTCTCCGGCCATATCGGCAAAGTGCTGCCTGAGCTCCTCCGACATGGAACGCTTGCGGCGTTGCAGTCTGGCAAGAATCTGATTGATCTGGTTCAGAATCTGCGGAGTCTCCTCCATGACTTCCAGCCCGTCCAGAAGCTCGGAGAACGTAGCTGAGGGATTGCTGACCACCGGTTTCATGGTGGTGAGAGGCTCAAGAACCGAGTACAGCCCCACGGCATCGTATACTTCAAAATGAGTTTTCCTGATGTCCGGGCAAAGCCTGGTAGCGCGTCCCAGCATCTGTTCAAACAGAATTCGGGACTTTACCCGGCGCATGAAGACAAGACGCGTAATCTCAGGAACGTCGATTCCGGTGGTGAGCAGGTCCACCGTCACGACGATGCCGGGAAGACTTTCATTCTTGAAACGCCGTATGGCATCATCAATATTCTTGCGGTTGCCGATGCTGCCGGTAATCTTCATGACGGCATCCACATCCACCAGTTCATCGGCATATATCTCCTTGAGAATACGGACTATCATATCCGCATGATGGTCATTGACGGCATAAATGAGCGTCTTCCCGGAAGATATGTCCTCGGGATCAATATCTTTGGCTATTTCCCGCAGAATCTCACGATTGAAGTTTTCATTGATGACGGTTCTGTTGAAGTCGTCCACGTCGAAATCAAGCTCGTCTTCGAGCTGTTCGCTGTTGACGACTTCGCCGGTAACCGGATCATAGATGGCTACCGTATCGCCGGGTTTGTAATGAATGCCCTGTTCGCTGAGTGTGGTGCGAAGCTGGTGCGGCGCGTCATAATCCACCAGAAAGCCGTCGATGACCGCCTCACGGTAGGAATAGCTGAACACGGGCGGGCCGAAAATCTGCGTAGTCTGAAGCGCGGGCGTAGCCGTCAGCGCAATTTTGACCGCCTGAAAATAGTCGATGACCTCACGGTATTTACTCTGATAGTCGCGCTGGTCGCGGTAGAGCTGCTCGTCGTCGGTCATTTCCCGGTCAAGAATATAGCCACGGTGCGCTTCATCTACGATGATGAGGTCGTAATCGGTGACTGAAGGCATAGACTCGCTGTCTTCGCTGTAAAGAATACGCTTGACCATGCCCTGCACAGTGGCGACGTGAACGCGGGTCTCCTTGTCGATGACTTTATCCGTCAATCCGCTGATGGTATAGATATCGTTCAAGGGGTGCAGTTCTTCCAACTTCACATCCTTAAAGACATCCAGAGCCTGCGTGCCCAGGGCATTACGGTCCACAAGAAACAGGATGCGACGGAAACGCCCGCTTTTCAAAAAGCGGTACATCATCCCGAGCACCGTCCGGGTCTTGCCCGTACCCGTGGCCATGGCCAGCAGCGCCGTTTGTGCGCCGCCTTTCACAGCCCGTTCCACCGCCTCAATGGCGCGAAGCTGATATTCCCGCAGATTGAGGCCGTTCTTATCGGTAAGAAAGTCGGAGGACAGCTCTTCAAGACGCTGATTTCCCTTGGTTATATTGCGCTCCAAAAGCTCTTCCATGCCAGCGGGACTCATCCATCCGTGCAACGCCCGGGGAGCACAGGAAGATGTACGCACATCCTGAAACCAGATGCCGGATTTCTCCTCATATTGCCGGATATAGGGTCTGCCGTTGGCTGCAAAGATAAAGGGTACACGGAAGCCGCGCCACTCTCCGATGGTATAGGTCAGATGATCCTTGCGGATATGGCGGGCATAGTCCTTGCACTGATGGTCGAGCACGGCGGGGATATCCTTATGAATGGCCTTGGCTTCAATGATGCCCACAAGACGCGTCCCCACAAACAGGGCATAGTCGGCAAATCCCCTGTCGCCCATGGATGAATCCGTAGGCCATTCGGCTATCGCAAGGTTACGCCCGACCTGCGGACGAGTACCGAGGGAATGACGCAATGTTTCGGAATCCGCCTCCCAGCCAACCTTCCTGAGCTGTTCGTCGATGAGATACCGGGTTTCGGCTTCGGACACATGACGCTTACGGGCGGAGGCGGCGGCACGTTTGCGACGAACGTCTTCCGGTACGGCAGCTTCCTGCCCCGCCCGGGCCACCGCCTGATCGGCCAGAGCGTTTTCCTGCGCCGCATCTTCCTTCGATTTCGGAGCTATCTTCCCTGTGTCTGCCTCTTCCTGAGGAACGACAAAGGCCTGCTGTCTGTAGGATTCATCTCCGTAGGTCTGAAAAAACCACCCGCACAAACTGTGCGTGATCTGCAAAAAATACCGTGTCTTTTCTTCAGAAAAATTCAACTCTTCATGAGCGGCTTTGTTGCGGACACGGCGCATCAGATGAAAAGCCGTGGCCACATCGGCAGGAAGCGTTTCGCGCCTCTGAAGAATATTGATACGCTCCACAGCGTCGCAATGTTCCGGCAACGTGATATTGTCCATGGCGAACATAACCCGGATCATGCCTTCACACAAAAGCCCCGCCTTCATCATGCAGGACTGCGTATCCGAACGCATATATTGTTCGGCAAGCATGCCAAGTTTCGCCAATTCCGGAAATTTTTCATGCAAAAACGCGAAGTTGGACGCCATATTCCATCTCCAAAACCGATATCGTTCATCCGGCGACCGGTATGCAGCGTATCCACCGAAAAATCTCAAGGAAACCTGTCTGTATCTTGGACCCCATACGCTTTTATCCGGTACAAAGAGCATTGTCATGCTATCTTCTTTCCGACAAAAAGGCAAAATCGCCGGTCTCTCTTGGCTCCTTACCGTCAGAGATAAAACAAGGCAAACTGTCCCCCTTTGATGATATGCCGTGGCCAAAACCTGGCAGGCACTGAGTCCGGCCTAAGCTGTTCTTATGGCTTGGAGCTGACTCAAGCAATCTCCGGCTGTGTCTCCTGCATATTTGCCTTTCCGGTCGAGCGGGACGGTCGCCCACGCTTCACGAAGTGAAGCATAGTGGGCTATATCTTCGACCTGTGCGAAGATTTTCCGCCGACCCCCTAGGGGCTGTCTCTAAATAGTTTACTGGAGCCAAATAAGGCATGATGCCAGC
>JAXVQY010000112.1:0-1360 GCA_037303805.1 bacterium
CTCACGATGGCCTGAGACACGACATCACGGGGGGCCAGATCTCCACGCGGATCATAACGGCTGACAAAACGCTCACCATGGCTGTTGACGACATGGGCCCCTTCACCTCGCAACGCTTCCGTAAGCAATGGAATCTGCTGCGCATGATTGAAAAGACCGGTAGGATGAAATTGCATGAATTCCATGTTGGCAAGTCGTACACCTGCGCGGTGTGCCATACTGATACCGGAACCGGTCGCCCATGGATTGTTGGTAGAGTACAGATATACCTGCCCTACACCACCCGTGGCCAGTACGGTCATTTCGGCAAGATGCAGCTCTACTTCCTGTGTAACATCGTTGAAAGCATACGCACCGAGGCAACGGTTAGTAAGCTGGTAATGACAGGCCGTGGAACAGGCATGGTGCTCGGATGTTACCAGGTCGACGGCAGAACGTCCCCCCATAACGGTAATGTTCGGATGTTTTGCTATCGCAGCATGGATGTGCTCAATGATGCTCCTACCCGTATAGTCGGCACAGTGGGCAATACGGGGAACGGCATGTCCACCTTCAAGCGTCATATCCCAATGACCGGAAGCATTTCGATCAAAAGGAACATGCAGCTTATCTATGAGCATGCTTTGTACAGCTTCTCCACCGTGCTCCGCCAGAAAACGCACGGCCTTGTCATAGTTGTAATCATGGCCCGCCACAAACATGTCATGCTGAAGCGACTTCTGATCTTCCGGATCCGTCGAAAAGACGATCCCGCCCTGAGCCATGATGGAATTACCTCCATCCAGCTCCTCTGTGGGCATGAGAAGATGAACTTCAAATCCCTTGTCGGCCATGGTAAGCGCAGCTGCACAACCGGCAAGGCCTGACCCTATGACAAGAACCTGAGAATGATAACGTAATGAATTCATATAGTTTCGCCTGAAGTACTTAACCGCATAGCTGACGGAAAAACAACCATGTATCCACTTCAAAATCAGCGGCAGTTTTCGAGCATGCGAGTCAGCGAATCGCGGGCGGGAGCCTTCAGCGCCTCGTCTACGAGGACCTCGCCTCTTCCGCTATCCAGTCCCTCCAGAGTCGTCAGAAGAGCGGATGCCGTCACCCTTTCCATATCGGGACAGGTAGCCTGAGCCAGCGGAATAACATTAATCCTGTCGGCATAGCGTTCCATAAGTCGATGAACAAGATGAAATTCCGTACCAATACAAATAGTAGATTCTCGACCTTCAGAGGCTGCCTTTTCTACTTCACGGATGAGATAGGCCGTAGAACCTGCACCATCACAGCGTTCCACAACCTCCGGAGTGCATTCCGGATGCACAAGTACACGACACCCCGGAAAATGCTGGTGGAAGGCATC
>JAXVQY010000113.1:0-9023 GCA_037303805.1 bacterium
AACATACGAGTCTCGTTTGCAGAACGGCTTTCCGCCGTCATACTTTCATCTCTTTCTTTCAGGAGGCGATGTATGCAGATGCGACGATTTCACAGAACGAAGCAGACCTTGGCAACACTGCTCGCGGGCATCGGCCTGATGACGTTCTTCCTGCCTCCCGCCATGGGATTCGAGTACAAGTCCGAAAAAATTCTGAGTAAAGCCGCCGTATTCGCCAAGAACGGCATGGTCGCTTCGGCCCACCCGCTGGCCTCGCGGGTCGGCGTGCAGATCCTGGAACAGGGCGGCAACGCCTTTGACGCCGCCGTGGCCACGGCACTCACGCTCAGCGCGGTGGACATGGCCATGTGCGGACCGGGCGGAGCCAGCTTCTGGCTGCTGTGGAATGCCAAGGAGGGCAAGCTCTACGGTCTGGATGCGGACACTCAGGCCCCGGCAGCAGCCACGCCGGACAAGTTCGCGGATCGTTCCGAACTTCTTTCCGGTCTGAAGGCCATGGGCATTCCCGGCAACATGATGGCCTACTGCACCGTGCTGGAAAAGTTCGGCACCATGCCTTTTGAAAAGGTGGCTGCCCCCGCCATCCGTTATCTGGAAGAGGGCTTCGTCCTCAGTCAGCGGCAGAGTCACAACTACAAGACGCAGGCCGCCCAGGCCCCGATGATGTATCCCAACCTGGCCCGCGTCTTCGCCCCCGAAGGGGAATGGCCCGACGCCGGCGCCGTCATGAAGAACCCGGAACTTGCCGCCACCTACCGCACCATCGCCAAGGAAGGCGCGGACGCCTTCTACAAGGGCAGCATCGCCAAGGAAATGGTCCGCTACATGAAGGAGAACGGCGGACTGTGGACCATGGAGGATCTGGCGAACTACAAGGTTCAGTGGGTGGAACCTCTGCACATGAAGTACAAGGATCTGGACGTGTACGGCATGCCGCCGCCCTCCAGCTCCGTCACATGGATGGAAGCCCTCAAGATCGCGGAAGGCTTTGACTGGTCGAAGATCGCGGACAACAGTCTCGAATATCTCCATCTTATGGTGGAAATCGACCGTCTGGCCCATGCGGACTCCTATCAGTTCGTGGCCGATCCCAAGTTTGTGGAAAGCCAGGCCGAGAACCTTCTCTCCGACAACTACGCGGCCGCCCAGCGTCTGCGCATCGATCTGAAGAAGGCCGCTCCCGGCAAGGTGCAGCCCGGCAATCCCGCGGAATGGAGCAAGAAGGTTCCCGCTCATGCCGAACTGCCCGCGGCGCTGACCTCGGAGCCCGTCTCTCTGGCGGAAAGCACCAGAAACATGGCCTATCGCGGCAACACCAATCACGTGGTGGTCGTGGATAAGGACGGCAACTGCGTCAGCTTCACGCATACCCTCGGCCAGTTCTTCGGCGGTCAGGACATTCTCGGCAACACCGGCGTGATCGGCAACAACGGCATGGACTGGTTCGACCTCGGCGACAACCCCTGGACGGAAAAGCCCAGCAGCCTGATTCTCGCCCCCAACAAGCGCAACCGCTGGACGCTCTCTCCCGGCATGTTCTTCCAGAACGGCAAGCCCCGCATTCTGGTCGGCGGTTCCGGCGCGGAATCCACCATGCCCGGCATCTTCCAGGTCATGATCCGCATGCTGGAATACAAGCTCAATCCCCAGGCCGCCATCTCCTCGCCGCGCTTCCTGTACGGCGACATGTACCACTACTCCGCAGGAACCCGTCTGGCCATCGAGCCCGAACTGCGTTCACTGTGGGAAAAGGACATGGTCCGCATGGGACACGACTCCGTCCCCGGCTCGCAGATCTGGCGCATGAGCTCCGGCAACGTGTGGGTCATTGAAATAGATCCTGCAACCGGCACCTACGCAGGCGGCGCGGAGATCCGCGGCGACGGCCACGTGGACGCCTACTGATCCCCAACGGCCCCCTCCTGCGAGGGGGCACGCAACATCCCTTCTTCCCGAAATACTGCAAGGAGATATACATGCGTCACCTTCTCCGTTCCGCCCTCTTCGCCCTCGGTATGATCGCCATGCTCGGCAGCGCCGCCTTTGCCGCCGATTTCCCCAAGATTCAGACGCCCGCCCTGTTCACCTCCCTCGGACAGAGCCCTGACGCCAAGACCCTTTCCGTGCTTGCAGGCAGAGCCAAGCTGGCCGGAGAATACAAGCCCCTTGCCGGTGTCGAGGACGTCGCTGCCGCCAAGACCGTTTTCGTCACCGTAGGCACCAGCCTCAAGGGATTCGGATCCGCAGGCGTCAACCTCGACACCGAAAAGAGCCGCTGTCAGGATCTCGTCAAGGCCGCCAAGGAACACGGCGCCTACCTTGTTCTCGTCCACATCGGCGGCGAGGGTCGACGCGACGCCATGACCAATCAGCTGCTGGAAGAACTCGCTCCCCATGCCGACGCCTTCCTCGTCTACGAAGCGGGCAACGCCGACGGCTTCTTCAACAAGGCCGCCGGAGACAAGCCCCTGATCCTGGTTCCCAAGGCCATAGAAATCGCCAAGGTTCTCGGCAACCTGGCAGCCGGAAACTGAGCACCCCTCTCAGCCGCCGGAACGGATTCTCCTGACGACGCGCCGCAAAAACACCGAAGTCATCCTTCCCCTGTCCGGTACAAACGCGTCATGACGGCCCGAGGACAGGCCGGCCTTCCGACAGCCGTCCTGATCGCCGGGAAAACACCGTCCGGCGGCCCCTCCCGATCCCTGTTTCCTCCGACACGGCTTTTCCGCCCCCAGGGGCGGGAACGGTCTTGCTTCACACCTTCGACAAGGGGGCCCCTATGTTCACACATTCCCACGGTGACGCCATGTATGTCACAGCGGGCATAGCCCTGGCCGCCATGATAGTCAGCTATCTCGCCATACTTCTGCTGGGAAAAAAATTCCGGCAGAACATCCCCATAGCCATCAATCTGTTCATCTCCGTCGCCGTCAGCGCCGTCGTCACGGGATTCGGGATTCCGTTCCGCCATCTGTTCGAGGGGCCGGTATGGTACATCTACATCAACCTGGTGATCTTCACCGGCATGATGTTCCTCACCTGTCTGAAGCAGGCCGGAAACCTGGACTGCATTGCCTACGACATCGTGACGACCTTCCGCAACAGGCCGACCATCATGTTCTTTCTCATCACCCTGCTGCTCTTCTTCCCGGGCATGGTGACGGGCGTGGGCACCGCCGCCGTGCTGAGCACCGGCATGGTCGCCATCACCATCCTGCGCATCTGCGGCATTCCCAATCTGAAGATCGCCGCCATCATCGCCATGGTGACTTCCATCGGCGCGGCGGCTCCCCCGGTCAATCTGCCCGCCATCATCATCGCAAGCGGCATCAACATGCCCTATGAGGGCTTCGACCTGCTGCTTCTGGTCATGACCGTCCCGCTGGGACTGTTCACCATCTTCTACCTCGGCTACAGGGACTTCAGCGCGCCTTCCCTCGAAGCCATCGAGGCCTCGCTCCCCAGACCGGAACGCAAGAATTTCCTCATGCCCTACGTTCCCCTGCTCGTGGTGGTCACCATCATGGTGCTCATCCGGGTGTTCCCCGGAGAATTTCCGGACATCGTCACCCCGATGGTCTTCGTCATCGGCACCTTCGTCACCATGTTCACCGGAAAGAAATTCCGCTATGTCGATGCCTGCGCCGAAGCCCTGCGCGGCGGCGTATTCTCCACGGTGGCCCTCATCTTCGTGGTCGGTTCCGTGGTACAGGTCACGACGCTCACCGGCGCCAAAGGTCTGCTCGTCCTTGCCGCCATGGTCATAGGTTCCATCGCTCCCGCGCTCATGTATCTGGCCATGGGCATCAGCCTGCCCCTGCTCGGCGGCGTGCTCACCCATCTGGGCGCCTCGGTCATTCTGGGCATTCCGTTCACCCTTGCCATGGTGAGCAGCAATCAGATCGCCATCGTGGCGGGCTGCTCCATGCTCTGCGTGCTGGTGCAGGTCATTCCTCCCTCGGCTCTCGGCGGCTACTTCGCTCAGGAACTGACGAACGAACCTTCCTATTCTCCCATCCTCAGAACAAGTCTGGTTCCGCTCATCGTGTGCATCGTGTTCACCATGGCGGAACTCGTGTTCGCCAACCAGTTCGCCGCCTGGTTCGTCCCCTTCTAGGGAACGGAACCTTCTTCCGACACCATCACGCAAGGAGTTCATGTATGCCGCCACTGTATATCATCGTCATGGCCATGTACACTGTACTCACTGCCTTCATCCTGTACCTGGTCATCCGCAACACCCTGCGTTCTCAAAACATCTGGGAACAGATTCTGGCCATCTTCGTCATCGTTCCCTTTGTCATGCGTCTGTTTTTCATCAAGTAAGGGAGGGGCAGCATGTCCATCAACCACAGAAAGACAGGCTGGGCGGTCATCGCCGTTTCCCTGCTCTTCAGCGTTGCTCTGACGCTGAACTACATCCAGATGTGGAAAGACGACCTCATCATTCCCGGACCGGGCGTGACGGAAGTCAAATGGCTCAGCGACTATGAACCTTCCCTGAAAGGCACGCTGGGCGATACCCGCGTGTTCATCATGGAAGGCAAGGAACCCGGCGCGACCTTCCTGGTCCTCGGCGGCACCCATGCCGACGAACCCGCCGGATGGGGCGCGGCGCTCATCCTCGTGGAACACTGCACCGTGAACAAGGGCCGGGTCATCGTGCTTCCCCAGTGCAGCAATACGGGCTTTACGCACAACTATCCGCAGGAAGCGCATCCGCAGTTCATCTCGTTTCCCCGCCCGGACGGCACGAGCCGCACCTTCCGGCACGGCTCCCGCACCGGCAACTCGGCGGAACACTGGCCTGATCCGGAAGTGTTCATTCAGTATCCGCACAAGCAGAAGTATTCCGGCGAGGAATGCCGCAATCCGAACCGCGCCTATCCCGGCCGCCCGGACGGAACCTTCGCTGAACTCGTGGCCTACGGTATTCAGCAGCTCAACAGAACCGAAAAGGTCGACATGCAGATAGACCTCCACGAAGGTCAGCCCGAATATCCCTTCATCAACGCGCTGAGCGGGCATCCCCGTGCGCAGGATCTGGTCAGTCTCGCGGCACTGGAAATGCAGATGTACGATCTGGACATCGGCGCGGAAGTCTCTCCGCCGTCCTTCCGCGGCCTGAGCAATCTGGAAATGGGCGACATGTTCCCCGACCTCATGGCCATGACCTCCGAAACCGTCAATCCCACCCAGGGAAAGATCCGCGGAATCACGGATGAATTCCTGCCCGTGGACGGTATCGACGCCTTCTACGACCGCGCCGCGGAACTCGGATATCTCTTCGCTCCCTGGGAAGGCGGCAGTCCGCTCAAGAAGCGCATAGGCCGCAACATGCAGGAGCTTCAGGCTCTGTGCGTGGCTCTCAGGGAAGTGACGGGCAAGGAAATAGAATTCGGCGTGATTCCTTCCTATGAGGATCTCATGACCAACGGCGTGGGCTATTACTTCAACCCGCCGCCCGCCGATCCCGAAGATCCGGGCTTCCGGGCCCTGCCCGGCGTCTGGAGACTGTTCACGCAGTCCTGAACCGTGCGCCTGTTCCCTGCGGGCATCCCTCCCGCAGGGAACAGGCCTTTCCTTTCTCCCTGCGAACGATGAGGGCGACATGATATTCTGGCTGTGTCTGATGCTCGTCATGGTGCCGCTGCTCGTGGAAGGCCGACGCATGAAGTCCTGGCGCTCCCGCGTGCCTTTCCGCGTCCATGTTCACGGAAGCAGAGGCAAGAGCGCCGCCGTCCGGGAAATGACGCGGCTTCTTCGCGACCGCGGCTTCCGCGTGCTGGGAAAGACCACGGGCGACGCTCCGGAATATCTTCTTCCCGACGGAACCGTCGTGCCGATACGCCGCATCGGTCCGGCCAGCATCCGCGAACATGTCGCCGTTCTGCGCAAGGCCGCCGCCCTGAAGGTCGATGTCGTCGTGGCGGAAGGCATGGCTCTTCAGCCCGAAACCGTTTTCATGTCGGAACGGATACTGCACGCCACGCATGCCGTCATCACCAACGTCAGGCCCGATCATGCGGAAACCATGGGTCGCGGACGCAGCGGCGTGGTGCAGACGCTGTCCCTCCTGATCCCCGACAACGGGCTGCTGTTCACCGCCCGGGAAAACGGCGCCGAACAGCTGAAAAGGCAGGCCCGAAGCGCGGGGACAGAGTGCCGCATCATCGACGCCGCGCTTCATGCCCCCTTTCAGCCTCATGCGCTGGCCCGTGCCGTGACGGAAAGCATTGCCGGCGCGGACAACGGGACGGCCCCGGTTTCCGTCCCGCCGTCCCGGGATGAACACGACACGGAGGAAAGCCTCACGGCAATCCGGTCTTTTTCCGTGGACGGGCTTCCGGTCCTGACGGCGGATCTGTTCTCCGCCAACGACGTCCTTTCCTCCCGTCTGCTTCTTCACCGCTGCCGCCCCTGGAAGGATACGACGCTGTTCCGGGCGGCCCTGCTCTCCGCACGGGCGGACCGGCCGCTGCGCAGCACGGCTTTCCTGGACTGGCTGCTTGGGGAACCGCGCTTCGACCTCATCGTCGCGGCAGGCGATCACGCGCCCTTCGCGCTGCTCTGGGGCAGGATGCGCCGCCGCAGGGCAGGCAGGCCCGCGCCTCCCTGCATGCTTGCCGGAAAAACGGGCAACGAGGCTCCCGCCCGTCTGATGACGACCCTCGCCGCTCTGGCGGTCTCGCACGGCCGCTCCGGCCTGTTCGTGGCCGGACTCGGCAACGCCCACGGCTATGCGGAACGCTGGCGCGCCGTCTACGGAGGCCCGCCATGCTCATAGAAGCCATAGCCGTCGGCCTGGTTCTGGGCTTTTTTCTTTTTGAATGGACGGGGCTCGTTGCGGGCGGTCTGATTGCTCCGGGCTACTTCGCCCTGGCACTGGAACGCCCCGGCATGATCGCCCTGTGTCTCGCAGTCGCCCTGATCACCATGCTGTCGGTGCGTCTGGCGGCCCGTTTCTGTCTGCTGTACGGCCGTCGCCGCTTTCTCGTCTGCGTCCTGACCGGCTTAGCCCTGCAATGGACGCTGGGCGCGGCGGTCATAGGCTCGACCTTCGCCCAGGGCAGCGTCGATACCGTGGGGTACATCATTCCCGGCCTTGTTGCTCATGAAATGGACAGGCAGGGAACGGGTCCCACGCTGCTTGCCCTGCTCGCCGTAACGGCCGCAGTCCGACTGATCATGGAACTTGCCGGAATGATGCCGTACTGACCGGCAGCCCCGTCACGCCGTCATCCGCGAGGTCCCTACCGGGAGAAACCATGGCTTCGTTTTTCACCCGCCTGTCTCCGGCCTTCCGCCCTCCTTCCCATGCGCCGCGTCTCACGGGCCGCAGAAGGATCGCGCTCGTCATCCTTGCTCTGCTGCTGGCCTGTCTGGCTTGGACGGCGCTGCTCCGGCACGAACCCTACGAGCTCGATGACGACGCCCTGAAGGCGGCCTCCATCATGCGCCGGGGCATGAGCGCACTGAAAGACATGCGGACTTCCCTGCACCTGCCCATAGATCCCGTGCTGGACCCCGCAGGCACGGGACTCATCGGGACGGACTACAGCGACCTCACCACCTCCATCGGCTCCCTGAGCGCCAAGCAGACGACGCTGAATCCGGCTTTTGCCGGGCTGGTGACCGCCTGGCTGAAACAGGCAGGCGTGTCGGCCAGCGATCCGGTGGCCGTCTGTCTCACCGGCTCCTTTCCCGCTCTCAATCTCGCCGTTCTGAGCGCCTGTCAGGCCCTCGATCTGCGCCCGACGATATTCTCATCCGTCGGCGCCTCCAACTACGGAGCCAACATCCCCGGCTTCACCTGGCTGGACATGGAACGGAGACTCACGGATCTGGGCATATTGCGGGTCCGCACGAACTTCGCCTCCCTGGGAGGCATTGCTGATACCGGAGGCGGTCTGGATGAAACCGGATACGAACTCGGCGAGGCCGCCATACGTCGGCACGGAGCCCTCTATGTCCCGGAAAAGGGGGTGGAAGGACTGCTCCCGGATATGGAACGCCGCATGCGCATCTATACCGGAAACGGCCTGCCGCGGGCCTTCATCAATGTGGGAGGCGGCGTCACCTCCCTGGGCTGGGTGAGCGAGGCCGCCCTGCTGGACAACGGTCTGCTGAAACGCCTCCCGACCACGAACAGCCGACAGAGAGGCATCATCTTCCGGATGTATGAACGGCATGTTCCCGTCATACACCTGATCAACATCGAACGTCTGGCGTCCCGCTACGGCCTGCCCGTAGCGCCTCAGCGCCTGCCCGAGGAACAGGACGGCAGAAAAAACCGTCTGCATACCCTGGCCGGAGCCGCCCTGCTCCTCGGCCTGTGGTGGCTTCTTGCCGTGGTCGCGACCATGACATTCCCCGGACCCGAGGCATGACCTCGTCCCGTACCGGAACGTACGCAAGCCGTCTGCCGTCGGTCTGCGGGGCCTTTGCGGAGGCGATGTGTGATTAAACGCAGAAAGGGCTTACGACATGCATCGTAAGCCCTTCCGAAATTTGGCTCCCCGAGACGGACTTGAACCGCCAACCTAGTGATTAACAGTCACCCGCTCTGCCTATTGAGCTATCGGGGAACGAACCAGCATTTGCTGCGAAAAAGTACTTAGCGGATTATACCTGCACCGTCAAGTGTTTTTTTTCAACTTTCATAAAAAATTATCGGATGGAGTCTTCGAAAAACACGGACGGGCTTCCGGCGGAACACCGCAGCGGAATCCGCAGGCAGACCGCTGCCGAAATGCGGATCTGCGGAGGAATGTCGTCAGTCATGGTTTCCCATCTGTCCGTCTTTGTCCTTCCGACCGAGGGATACGTTCCTTTTCCGGAACGGGATCGGAAAGCTGTCATGCTTCAGCGTATGAGATCATCCTGCGACATGAGGGACTGTGTACGGACCGTCCGTACACGATGCCGCGGCATCTCCGTCGTCTGTTCCGCAGTCTTCTCTTCTTGTAACGCGAACGAAAATTTTTGGTCCAGCGAACGGCAATTTTGGTATAGTAAGA
>JAXVQY010000114.1:0-2056 GCA_037303805.1 bacterium
CCTGAACTCCCTGCCCTGCGTACTGCCCGTACTCACCATGAAGTTTTCCATGCTGCTCGACGCCGAAGAAGATTTTGAAAAAAGACGCCGCAGCATACGCGAGCATACCTTGTTCTTTGCTGCAGGCATCGTGACCTGGTTTACGATTCTGGCCCTGCTTTCCGGTGTTACCGGCATCCTGTGGGGACAGCTTTTTCAAAGCAGTGAAGTCATTTTCCTCATGCTGCTCATTGTGTTCTGCATGGGACTTTCCATGTTCGACGTCTTTCACCTGCCGGTGCTTGACCTTCAAAGTCATCACACATCTTCTCCACGTATGCAGGCGTTCAGTACGGGCATGTTCACCACGCTGCTGGCCACACCATGCAGCGGCCCTTTGCTTGGAGGCGTACTGGCCTGGGGTATTACAAAACCCCTGCCGGTACTCATGACGATTTTTGCTGCTACAGGTGTAGGCATGGCCGCTCCCTATGTGGTGCTGGCCTGTTTTCCGAGACTCGTACACTTTCTGCCTCGCCCGGGAGCATGGCTCAGCGTCCTTGAACGAGTGCTGGGCTTTCTGCTCATGGGCACCGCCATTTACCTGTTTTCGCTGCTGCCCCCGGCTCTGCACGTGAAAACACTTATCACTCTTCTTGTCGCCGCTACGACAGCATGGATCTGGGGTCGCTGGGGGAGCCTGCGGGGCTCCATCACCCGCCGGATGTTTCTCGGGGCGTTTGCCTTTGGAGCCATCTTCCTTTCCGGATTCTGGGCCTTTCTGCCGGCACAAAAGGAAATCGTGCCCTGGATAGAATTTTCTGAAGAAGACTTCCGGGCCAATCTGGGAAAAAAGGCCATGATCGTAGAATTCACGGCCGACTGGTGTCCCACGTGCAAAGTCCTAGAGCGCACCACTCTCGCCGCCCCGAACCTCCTGCCCATCCTTGATCAGTACTCTTTGACTGCCGTCAAAGTGGACATGACCTTCAAGAACAACTCTCATCAGGCTTTGCTCAAGGCCCTCAACAGTGCAAGCATCCCCCTTCTGGCCATCTTCCCTGAAGGAGACGGCGCATCTCGCCCCGTGATTCTTAGGGATATCTATACAACAACGGATCTGCATCTCGCCCTGCGTCAGGCCAAGATTCCGCATAAACGGATGGTAGAGATGCTCAATCCCGTCAAACTTCTCAGTGAACCCAAGGAGTAGACGATACTGTCTGCTCCACAAACCAGAAACACAGGTTTTCTATGAACACAGTCAAGACCCTCCCCGAATTCGCCACTCTTTCCGAACTGGAAATCAACGCCGCTCTCGACGCCTACGACGACTCCGTGGAGGAGGAACACAGCAGTTGCGGCGGCGGAGAAGAAAATGATACTCCTGCTTCTGAAAGCCCCGTAGTGGCCGAGGTCTTTCGCCTCATACGGGCTTACACGGAACGCATGAATACTCTTATTATGGAAGCCAAAGAGCAGAATAAGGAGATATCAGAAAATTTCCTGGCTGATCTGTTTGCTTTCGAGCCCGAGGCCCCCATTGAACGCATTGCCTTCGATTTCGTAACCGACGCCGTTCTCGATGAAGAAGACGATGACGAAAAAGCCTAATCATTAGTCTCTGCCCCATACCCCGGCAGCACATAGAAAAGCGGGATCTTTCTGACGCACGATAGTCGGAAAGATCCCGCTCAACGTATGAAAGGCAAAGTCTTTCTACTTTACCGCATTCATCCACGACGCGTTCACCACATTCTGCGGATTACCCTCACGAAAACGACGAATATTTTCAAGGGTGATGGACACAATGTTACGACGGGCGCCGTCTGTCATCCAGGCTATATGCGGAGTAATGATCGATCGTGGGGCAGAAAGAAGGGGATCATCCCCGGCCGGAGGCTCAACCTCCAGAACATCTGCCCCGAAGCCCCCGAGACGCCCCTCGTGAAGGGCCTCTGCCACATCTGCCCCACACACCACAGCTCCGCGCGAAGTATTGATGAGAAGCGCACCGGGCTTCATCATATCAAGCGTTTTACGACAGATAAGACCACGTGTATCTTCCGTCAGCGGA
>JAXVQY010000115.1:0-9045 GCA_037303805.1 bacterium
TCTTCAGCAGGTTCCTCTTTCTCTCATGAAATGGTGGATAGACCTTTTCAAAGATAAAAAAGTTGTTATAATTCAAAACTTGGAAGATATCCGTGCCGAATATCCATCGGTATATGCGCTGCTGAAGCCTCAAAATATTCAGACGCTGACCGTCGGACCTCTTTGCGCGGAAGAACATATCATAGGTTTCATCGGCGTGGATAATCCTGACAGGGAAAAATTGTACCTGATAAGTTCTTTGCTTAATGTCATAGGGTACATCATCATTTCTCTGTTGAAGCGTCGTGACCTTTTGAAAAAGCTGAACGTTATGAGTTTTCACGATTCACTGACGGGGTTGTTCAACCGCAATGCGCTGTTTGATCGGTACGGCGGTTCATGGAGCGGCAGATCTCTCGGAGTCATTTTCTGCGATATCACGGGACTGAAACAGGTCAACGACGTTATGGGCCATGAAGCAGGAGATGAACTGATCCGGCAGAGCTGTCGTCTGTTCCGCGAAGCGTTGCGGACAACGGAGATATTTCGTACCGGCGGAGATGAATTTATTGCCGTGTTTCCGGATATGGCCGAAACGGAGTTCATGAACCGACTTCAACAGTTGAGAAAGCGCATACTAGAAGGCGGACATCATATCGCCACAGGGCAGGCCTGGTCGGACCGGCAGCCGCTGAATCTGGAGGAGCTGATTTCCCAGGCGGACAAGGTTATGTATTACGACAAGCGGAATTACTATGCCGTCAACGGTAGGACTGCCGGGATAGAACGTCGCAAAACGTTTCTGCCCGAAAATCATGCAGGTCTGAACAGTCGTTTTGATCAGTTTATGGATTCCACGTGCTGCGATATGGAGATGATTTTTAATTCCATATCCGCACAGAATACGACCAGCTATTTTTACTTCGGCGACATGCAGAAGAATATATTTTATATTTCGGATAACATGCGTGATGAATTCGGCTTTTCCGGCAATGTTGTTCCGAATCTGCTGGAAGACTGGGAAAAGAGAATTACGACGGCCAGGGATCGGGAGATGTACAAGACCGAAATGGAGTCCATGTTCAAAGAAAAGAGGGGAGTACAGGATCTCAGGTATCGGGTGCGGACGGCAGACGGCAGAAATATCTGGGTCCGCTGCTACAGCATGCTTAAATGGAATGAGGATAAAAGCATTCCTCTTTTCTTTTCCGGTCGTGTAACACATCAGGATGAGAATTTCGTCATTGATCCCGTTTCCAATTTTCCCCGGGAAGGCATCATGTTTCGAACCTTGGATAAGGCCAGAAAAAGCGGACTGCCTCTTTCTGCCATAGGGTTCAGCCTGAACAATTTTATGGAGATCAACAGTACTCGGGGTCGTGCCTGCGGAGACAGACTGATACGCAGTATTGCCACGGAGCTTGTGGACAGATTTTCCGACAGACTCACCTTTTATCGTCTGGAAGGCATGCGGTTCATTGCTCTTTCCGATGCGCTTGACGGTAAGGATAAGAAACAACTTGTGGACAGTATGCGCAGTGTTATAGCCGAGCGTTACGGCGTGTTCGGAGTACCCATTCAGCATCCCTGTTCCTTTGCCGTGCTGGAATATACCAGAGAAAATATGCTTCCTGAGGAGTTTCTCGAACAGACCATTGCTTTAATAAAAATAGCCAAGCATGAAGTGACGCTTGACTATGTGGAATACTCCGTCAGTAACCTTGAAAAGAGCAGACAACTTTCCAATATGGCACTGGCGCTCAATCATGACGTGCTGCACGGTATGAAGAATTTTCGTATCGTCGTTCAGCCTCTTGTGTCGGTTGCAACAGGTAAGGTTGTGGGCGGTGAGACTCTTCTGCGCTGGAGCTTCAACGGAAGGGACATTGCGCCCGCTGCGTTTATTCCGCTGCTGGAACAGAACAAAATGATTCATCTGGTAGGACGCTGGTTTTTTGAACAGACCGTATCCACATGTATGCGGATAAATTCATACCAGAAGGTTTTTTATCTGAGTTTTAATGTGAGTCTCCAGCAGATGTCCGACGAGAAATTGCCCGAAGTCATGGAGCAGATTCTCTCCAGATACCGTGTGGACGGAGCACTTCTCATAGCAGAGGTGACGGAAAGTTGTATGGATGCAGATGCCGATAAACTTCAACGTTTTGTACAGATATGCAGAAAAAGGGGAATCCGCCTTGCGCTGGATGACTTCGGCAGCGGCTATTCCTCCTTCCGCATGCTGCTCCGATACCCCACCGACATCATCAAGATCGACCGGTCCATACTGCAGGAAATGACGGAATCGAGCGAAAAGATGAACTTCATTTCCAGTATCGTGTACGCCTGTCACCGTTTCGGCAAGCAGGTCTGCATGGAGGGTGTGGAAACGGCGGAGCAGAACCGACTCATCAGGGAATCGGGCTGCGATCTGGTGCAGGGCTATTACCACCATCGTCCTCTGGAGCTGGAACAGATGTATGAGCTTGCCGCCCGCGAAAGCGAGAAGGATGCCGAAGAGGCGGATGACGGAGAAAAGACCGGGGAACAGGCCGGACATGCCGAAGGTACCGGAGAAAATGCCGGCTGCTGATCCGGCATCTGGAAGAGAACGCCCCTGCATCATGGGCGGGGTGTGAACTCTGCAAAGACCTCCTCTGCACCGTACAAGGAGCCCCGGCGACCGAAGCCCGGGTCCGTGACTCGTGCGTCGGTGCCGCGGGATGAACGCGGGCACAGGAATATCCCGCCCATGAAGAACCGGGACGGAAACGGTCCGGCGTTCGTTTTCAGTATACCGACGAAAAGACCCTGCGGAAAAGGAGGCGCGGAAAGCGTCCGATTTTTGCAGGGCCTTTTTCATAGTCGTGTACGCGACGGGGAGCGTCGGCATCTGGCGTTACGACTGCTCCGGTTTGCCCGGCATGTCTTTATAGAAGGGGCCGGGGGCGGCACCGGTCGATTCTCTGGCCTTGTCCAGCAGCCAGTCGTGAAGGGCTCTTACCTTGGGGCGCAGCATGCTTTTGTGCGAGGTCAAAATGTAGTAGGTCTGCGGCGCGGGAAAGACGAGATGGAAGGGAACGATGAGTTCCTTTTTCTGCAGGGCCTCGCGCACGAGACATTCGCGGCCCAGGGCCACGCCGTAGCCCTGTTTTGCTGCAATGACGGTGAGTTCGGAGCGGTCGAAGCTGTAACCGGCATGCAGGGGCAGGCCGGTGATGCCCGCCCATTTTCCCCATATTTCCCAGCCGTGATAGTAGGGGGTATTGGCGGAGGCCGTGTATTCGTGGATGAGGGTGCAGTCTCTGAGCGCTTCGGGATTTTCCATAAGATTGTGGTCGAGGGCGTACTGCCGAGAGCAGACGGGCAGAAGGTTGTCGCTGAGCAGGGGGGTGGCGTGCAGTCCTGCCGAAATGGACTCGCCGCAGTAAATGGCCAGATCGAGACTCCGTTCCTGTTTTTCGAAGTCGAGCAGATTGTTGTCGCTCAGGATATGCAGGACTATTTCCGGGTAGCGGGCGTGGAAGTCACCGAGCCGGGGCAGCAGCCAGCAGCCGGCGATGGAGGGGGCGCAGGCCAGGAACAGATCACCTCTGGAGGATTCTTCCTGAATGTTTCTGATGGCTTCATGTATCTGCCCGAAGCCGGATTCCAAGGCATTGTAGAGAATGCGCCCCTGAGCTGTGAGCATGATTTTTCTGGTCATCCGGTAAAAGAGGGGAAAGCCGAGTTCCTGTTCCAGACAGTGAATGCGGTGACTGACGGCGCTTTGCGTGAGGCACAGTTCTTCGGCGGCTCTGGTGAAGCTCAGGTGCTTGGCCGTTACCACGAAGGTGTACAGAAAGGGGCTGGAAACGGAAAAGTCGGGCATGGGCAGATCCTTTTTTCGAAGATCACGGCGATGCGGCGGACTCCGGATGGCGGAAGTCGGACCGGCGGAGACACCTGTCCCGCGGGGGAAGCCGGAGGACCCGTTCTGGTCGGAAAACGGGGGAGAAGGTGAACTGCGGCGGAGGCACCGGGATTTCACCGGATCGCTCTTCCGCTGCTTTTGTCTTATGCATAAATTGCATTTATGTATAGATGAAAATTCTTTGTTTGCTAATGACGAGGTCATTTCGTAGATGATGAATAACGAAGGAAATTTCCGGTTGAGATGCATTTTGTCGGTATAATGTTCCACCGATGTGCATGAACATGCCGGATGGGTGCCAACAGAGAATTATCGGCGAATGTCTTGCCGGGGAGAAAAGAACATGAGCAGTTCAGTCCTGTTTACTCCTGTTACCATCAATAAAATGACCCTGAAAAACCGCATCATCATGCCGGCCATGGCATCCTATCATGCTGCGGTCAACGGTGAAGTGACGGAAAAGCTGATCCGTTATCATGCCGAACGCGCCAAGGGCGGCGTGGGCATGAACATTGTGGAAGCGACGTACGTGGCCCGCAGCGGCAACAGCTTTGACTTCGGTCTCGGCATTTCTGACGACTTCATGATCAAGGGTCTTTCCAAGCTGACCGGTGCGGTGCATGACTGCGGCGGCAGAATTGCCGTGCAGCTTCAGCACGGCGGCCGTTTCGGCAATCCTCCTACTTCCGGCACGCCCCGCATGCTGGTTTCCATGGTGCCCGGCCTTGCGCCCTCGGAAAATGCCCGCGTCATGGATCGCGGCGATATTGAAGAGATGGTGGAAGCGTACGCCCATGCGGCCCGTCGTGCGGTGGAAGCCGGTTTCGATGCGGTGGAACTGCACGGAGCGCACGGCTATCTCCTCAATCAGTTCCTCTCTCCCCTCACCAATCACCGCGACGACGAGTACGGCGGCTCCATAGAAAATCGTCTGCGTTTCCCGCTGGAAGTGCTTGCCGCGGTGCGCAGGGTGGTGGGTGCAGACTATCCGGTGCTTTTCCGCTTCAGCATGATGGAATTTCTGCCCGGCGGCATCGACATGGATCAGGCCGTCGTCATCTGCCGTGCCATGACCGATCACGGCGTGGACATGCTGAATCTGTCCATAGGCATCGGTGAATCCGTGGAATACATCATTCCTCCGGCCAGCGTGCCGGATGGCTGGAACGCCGACCGTGCCGAGGTCATAAAGAAGGCCATAGATTCCCGTATTCCCGTGTCCGTGGTGGGCAGAATCTGCAATCGCAAGACGGCGGAATCCATCATCGCTTCGGGCAAGGCCGATATCGTGGCCATGGGCCGTGCGCTGCTGGCCGATCCCTGTCTGCCCACCAAGCTGGCCGAAGGGCGTGACGACGAGATCATTCCCTGCATAGGCTGCAACGAAGGCTGCACCGGCATGCTCAACGAGTGTCGTCCCATTTCCTGTGCGGTGAACCCGCGCACCGGCTACGAAGGCGACTATCCTATGGTTCCGGCCGCGGTTTCCAAGAGCATTGCCGTCATAGGCGGCGGCCCTGCCGGCTGCGAAGTGGCGTTGACGGCGGCACAGCGCGGCCACAAGGTGGTGATGTTAGAAGCCGGTTCCCGTCTGGGCGGACTGGGCAACGTGGCTGCGCTGCCTCCGGGAAAGGGCGTGTTTGCCCAGCTCGGCAAGTATTTTGAAGGCGCTCTGGCCCGTGCGGGTGTGGACGTACGTCTGAATACCCGTGCTTCTGCGGCCATGCTGCGCGATCTGCATGCGGATCACATCGTGGTGGCCACGGGCGGTGTGCCCATCGTGCCCGGCTTCTGTCGGGGAGCGGACTATGTGCTTGCCCAGGATATTCTGGAAGGAAAGAAGCAGGCCGGGGAGAAGTGCCTTGTCATCGGCGGCGGCCTTGTGGGCAGCGAAACGGCGGAGTTCCTTGCGGATCAGGGCAAGGCGGTCACCATTGTGGAGCTTCGCGGCGACATTGCCGTGGACATGGAGTACAAGACCCGACAGATGCTCATGCCCCGTCTTGCGGAACTCGGCGTCGTGTGCATGACGGAAACGGAAGTGCTTTCCTTCTGCGACGGCGGCGAGGTCAAGGTAAAGACTCCCTATATTATGGAAAAGACGCTGACAGGTTTTGATACCATTGTTCTCGCCCTGGGCTACAGACCCGATCTTCGCCTGTGCTCCGAGCTGGCCGAAGCCGGACTGGACTTTGTGCGCGTCGGCGACTGCAAGAAGGTAGGCAAGATCATCAACGGCGTGTGGGACGGCTTCAAGCTGGCCTATAACTTCTGAAAAAGCTGATTCGGAATATTGACGGACTGCTGCCGGAGGCCGACCCGAGGCTGACGACTTCCGGCAGCAGTACTGTTTCCGACACCCGGCATCGTGCCGCAAGGGGAGCCATGCGGGCGCTCCTTCGTGGCGGCTCTGGTCACGGCGTTTTCTGCTGCATTCGGCAGCAGCCGGAGAGGACCGAGTCTTTCTCCGCAGAGCGTACAGTGTTTTCTTTCGTATTCTGGAGTCGTTATGCAGGCGAAATCCGTATCTTCTCTTAAAGTGTGCCTCTGTCTGGCGCTGCTTTACCTTTCCTGGGGAGGGAGCTTCCTGGGCATAAAGCTGGTTCTGACGAGCTTTCCTCCCGTGTTTCAGGGGGGCATACGGCTCTGCTGCGCCGGACTGCTGCTTCTTCTTATTCTTCCGTTCACCGATCACGGCAGAATTTCCGGCTGGAAGGAGCTGTTCCATTACTGGAACATGGCCTTTTTCATCATGTTTCTGAACAACGTGTTTCAGGCCTTCGGGCAGCAGAGCGTATCGTCGGGCGTGGCGGCCATGCTGTACGGCATCATACCTCTGGCCATGGTGCTGGGCGGCTGGCTCATACTCGGCGACGAAAAGCCGTCGAGGATTCAGGGCGTCGGCATAGCCGGGGCCATGGTCGGCATGGCGTTGCTTTCCTTCGGAGGGGATTCCGGGACGCAGACCGGCGATTCCGTTTCCGGGGTGCTCCTGCTTCTGGCCGGTGTGCTCTGCTTTGTGGTGGGATCGTTGTATTCCCGGTATTTTCTCCGCAGTTCCCGGCTTTCCCTGTACGGCAGCGTGGCCGTGGTCATGGTGTTCGGCGGCATACAGTCGCTTGCGGCAAGCTGGCTCCTGGGTGAAAGGGTGGAATTTTCCTCGGTAACGCCCGAGGCCTGGGGCTCCATGATCTTTCTTACGCTGTTCACAAGTATTCTGGGCTACGGCTGTTACTACTGGCTGCTGGCCCATACCAGAACCATAGTGGCCGTTTCGTTCGCCTACATTGATCCTGTCATAGCCGTGGCGCTGGGTGCTCTGTTTGCGGACGAACCTCTGACGCTGCGCGTGGTGCTTGCCTGTGCGCTCATCGTGGCGGCCGTCATGTGCGGCTTTTCCCGGCCCGGCCGCAAAAAGTCCTCCGGCAGATCGAGCCGGAGTGAGCCGCAGAAGGTACGGCTCAAAACCGGAACGGTCGGCGGACCGTGCGGAGCTTCCCGGATCAACCATCTTTAATTCCACATCAATGTACAGCAGAAGGGTATGAACATGTCCCAAAACGCTCCTATTGCTCAGGCCGACAGAATGGTCAACGCTCCGCTTTCCAAAATTCGTGAGGTCATTGCCTACGCCGGAAAACTGGAAGCACAGGGCAAGAAAATCGTGCATCTTGAAATAGGCGAGCCCGATTTCGATACTCCCGAGCACATCGTCCGGGCCTGCAAGGAAGCTCTCGACGCCGGAAAGGTGCACTACGGACCCGTGACCGGCATTTTCGAACTGCGCGACGCCGTGGCCCGGCACTACAATGCCCTGTACGGATGCAGTTATACCGCCGATGAGGTCATCATCACCACGGGTGTGGAACAGGGCATTTTCCTGACCATGAACGCCTACCTCAACCCCGGCGATGAAATCCTGGTGCCTGATCCCGGGTATCTGTGCTACTTTACGCTGCCGAACATTACCGGATCCAGGGCGGTTTCCTATCCTCTGGAAGAGAAGAACAACTTCCAGCTCAGGGCGGAAGATCTGGAAAAGCTCGTCACAGAGCACACCAAGGCCATTCTGCTCAACTCTCCGTCCAATCCCTGCGGCTCCATGCTGGATGAAAAGTCCCTGCAGATCGTGGCGGATATGGCCGAAAAGCACAACCTGCTGGTGATATCCGACGAAGTGTATGCCGACATGGTGTACGGCGGAAAGAAGTACTGCAGCGCCGCCTCGATTCCCTCGCTGAAGAAACGCCTCATCGTGCTGCACGGCTTTTCCAAGTACTTTGCCATGACCGGATGGCGTCTGGGCTACCTGCTGTGCGACAAGCCCCTGACCGATCCCATCATGCGTCTGAACTTCTACAATATTTCCTGCCCGAACACCTTCATTCAGTATGCCGGACTGGCGGCGCTCACGCAGGACGACGCTCCTTCCCGCGCCATGGTCAAGGAATACGAGGCACGCAGAAACTATATGGTGGAAGCGCTCAATACGCTGCCCGGCTGTTCCTGCGGCATGCCCGACGGTGCGTTCTACATTTTCCTGAACATCGTGAAGACGGGCATGAGCGCGGACGAGTTCTGCCGCGTCATGATCGACGATGCGGGCGTTTCTCTGACTCCCGGCCACGTGTTCGGCAACATGGGCAAGGACTTTGTGCGTGTTTCCTACGCCAATTCCATGGACAACCTGAAGCTTGCCGTATCACTCATGCGTGAGTGCCTCGAAAAACGGGGCGTGAAGTAGATCAGTTTCGGAAAAATCTGTTCTGCGGAAAGGAACCGTGCGTCTGCCGCAGGACGGGGCACAGGCCGTATCCTGCGGCCTTCCGGGTTCCGATTCAGATATCCGGCCTGCGCTGCGGCATGGCTGCATGCCGGAGGGGAGGCGGCCTCCCCAATCCCCCCTCGCAGAGGACGTGCCTTTCGGGCGCGTCCTCTCTTTTGTATTTCGACAAGGCCCCGGTGCCGGTTGCGGGAGCGGCAGCCTGTGTTTGAGTGCGGCAGAGTTCCCGGTGCTTCGGGAGCAGTGTGCATGGGCTTTTCGGCCCGGAATAGGGCCTCATGAACGGGCCGTGTTTCTGACCGTATGCGGACGGGGGGCGCGATTCTCCGGCACGATGGCGGCGGGGAGCGGCTGCCGGTACGGACGAAAA
>JAXVQY010000116.1:0-5295 GCA_037303805.1 bacterium
GTCGGGCACGCCTCCAAGCACGAGGCCCCCCGGAAGCACGCGGTACTCGTTCTGAAGCATGGTGATACCGAGCGCTTGAAATTCTTTCAGCCAGCCGCGAGCGTCGTAGTAGTATTCGTGATTGCCGGTCACCCCGAAGACTCCATCTCTGGCATGGAGGTCGGCCAGCGGTTTTATGTCATCGCGTAGGGCAGCAGGCAGCCCATCTATCATGTCTCCGGTGATGACTACGATGTCCGGTGCAAGTTTGTTGGTTTTTTGTACTACCTTGCGGAGCCAATCTTTTTTTTGTACCGGGCCTATATGCAGGTCGCTGAGTTGTACGATGGAAAAACCTTCCAGTTCTGCTGGAAGATCGGCAATGGAGATGTTTATAGTATGCACGTCGGGCACACGGACGGCCTGCCATGTGCCCCAGATGCCGCAGATAAGAGCAAGGCATACGAGTGAAGTACAGCGCACGCCGGGGGTAAACGGTAGGTTCCATGATGTACCGAGCAGATGCGAGAGGCGCAGGAAAAGGCCGACGATATCCTTAGCCAGGGCAAAAACGAAGAGCAGCAGTAAAGAGGCATAGAGCGCTTCTGCTGTCAAAATGACAAGAGAGGGCAGATCCGGCCGGAAAAATCCACCACCGACGATTTGATAGAAAGCATATTTGAGTCCTGCGGCAAAAATAGCAATACCGATGACTGCTTTTATGCAGAGGTTGATCTTCAGAGGCAGAACAAGACTCAGAAAGGCATAGAATGCCATGATCACAGAAGGAAGAAGAAGTCTCATGATTTTTTAGCAGTTAAGGGGGAGACAAAGGGATACGGAGACGGTCCTGTACGCCGGCATTATCGTTTTTCCCTGGGGCAGAAGATGCTTGATGCCAATATGTATAGAAATGGGACGGAGGATTCTAGGAACGCTCTGTGCTGGTACAGGAGGATTTGAGTCATCCGCTCTTTCGTCCCCTTTGTTTTGACGAAGAGTCTGACCGACTGCAAGAACAAGGCATATTGATCAGCAGGGAACGGGCTGTATTTCGTCAGACTGATACCGTTATTAAATAATACGGAAATCAGGCTCTACGTCCCATGGTCAGAGCTTTATCCATAGCGGCCGTTGTTGTTACCTCTCCCTTTTTCCATACCCCGGGAGCCAGAAGGACACCTTTTTCCGTCACATCTTCAAGACAATCGGTAAAGCCCCGGAAGCTGTCGATGGTTCGTTCAAGAGCCTTTTCATTGCAGTCAGCAGCAGTGGCGATAAAATAAAACTCTTTGTGGGAAATCTCGGTGTAGCGGGGGACGGTACGGTCAATGAGCATCTTCATTTGAGCACTCATGGTATAGAAATAGACAGGAGTAGCCATGACGATGACATCGGCCTTTACGAGTCTGTCGAGAATCGTTGCCATATCATCCTTCTGCACACAGCGGTGACTCTTCTGACAGGCGCCGCAACCGAAGCAGGGATGAAGTGTTTTTTCTCGGAGGGCAATTTTTTCCACTTTGTGCCCGGCTTCAAGCGCTCCCTTCATAAACTGATCGCAAAGAATGTCGGAGTTCCCGTCCTTGCGGGGAGTTGAGGAAATGATGATAATGTGCTTCATGCTTTTCCCGTATTGTTGAACGTCCGTTTTTTGTTCTGGAAAATGAATTTTATACAAAGCGTTTTCTTCGGCTCCGCATATTGCGCGACAAAAAGCCATGCCGAATTCTCAGGCGTAGTTATGCCATGAATTCGGCATGGCTTTATGCTGATATTTTTTTCGATAGGTGTCCATGGATGATTCTCCCTTTTTCTTGCCTGAAATTATCATTATGGAAATCGATAACTTTTGTCTCTGATGAGGCAGCGACTGGAACAGGTCCGGGAGATCCAATGGAATCTTTATATGGTACAGCTTATCGAAAGAGTATATATCTACTTTTTTGACTATAAAAAATATTTTTTACAGAAAAAAGATGTTTTTCTCCTTTTGAATTCAACATGAAAGTCTATTATGGTTAGTCCTGCGGTGCAAATGCATCGGCGTAGAACTGATCCATTTCTTCCTTTGTGGAGAAGTTTGCAACGAACATCTGGTCAGCCATAGCTCCGGAAAGTGCAGCAGGAATACGTCCCGTCATTTTCATGTGGGCAGCATACTTTTTTTTGATCTCTTCGTCGGAGTAGCGGAATTTCTTGCCGTCACGTCTTCCGGCGAAGGCACAGTAGAAGTGTTCCCCTACGGGCAGGGTTGAGCTGTCGAAGGCTATCATATCTGCCCAGAGTTTGTAGACATCTGTGCTGTTTGCAAAATTCATCATATCAGGGCTGTAGCCGCCGCAGGGACGCATGTTGACTTCCAGAGCGACAATATCACCTTTTTTCCCCATCCCCTTCTGATCCTGCGTAAGTCGAAAGAATTCGAAATGCACGAAGCGGCTCTTCACTCCAAAGCTTTTGGCCGTAGCCCGTCCGGCGGCACGGGTATCATCCGGCAGATTCTTCAGAATATAATAGGCGGCGTTACCGGCCTCGTTGACCACATCCATCAGGCATACAGGTGTTATATTGCCCGTTTCAAATATGGGGTTTCCGTGAGAATCGAAAATGGCATCATAGGAATTGATTTCCGCATGAATGAACTCTTCCATGATGTATTGTACGCCGGAGACTCTGTGGGTTAGAAATGTGTCGAGATCCGTTTCGGAGGTCAGTTTCCTGGTGTCTGAAGCTCCCATTCCGTTATCTGGCTTGACGATGACGGGCCAGCCGACATTTTTGATGAAATCAAGACACTTTTCCTTTGTATCCACGATGTGATAGCGGGCCGTGGCAATCCCGGCACGACGATAGTATTCCTTCATGCCTGACTTAAAGCGGATGCTTGGGATATCCGAACTTTGAAAGCCGCTTGTGATATGAAAGTCCGTACGAAGTGCGGCGTCTTTTTCCAACCAGTATTCGTTATTGGATTCCAGCCAGTCGATACGGCCGTATTTGTGGATGAAAAAGCCCATGGCACGGTACACTTCATCGTAATTTTCCAGACTGCCGACTTTGTAATACTCGTTCAGGCTGTTCCTGAGTTCCGGCAGAAGCTCACCATAGGGTTGTTCGCCTACACCGAGCACATTGAGACCGTTCTCCTTAAGGTAGTGGCAGAACTTCCAGTAGTTTGCGGGAAAATTTGGTGAAATGAAAACGAAGTTTTTCATGGTGCCTTCTCCTCCTTGCGGAGCCTCCTTCATAACGGACCGGAATTATTTCCGGCCGTATTCTCCTCCAGTATTTGATTTCAGGCTGAATGTTCTCCCAGCAGCCACGGCAGAAAATATTCCACCTGACGATACCACCACGGCCAGTCGTGGTCGACATCGTGCCCCCAGAGATCCACCCACAGGTGTATACCCTTTCTTTCAAAAATTTCTTTCAACTGTCTTGTAGATTCCGGCATTTCCCAAGCTCCCTGGCCTACGCAGATGGCCGCCCGCTGAGCGTTGTACAAGGGAATGTATGGATGATCTATCGGAAAGTTGGCCATATAGTCCACCGGAGAGTTACGATAGACAACTTCATCCATATAGTTACCGAATCCATAGCTTGCCGTATAGATGCCGGAGAGAGCAAGCAGGCCGTTGAACAGGTCGGGACGACGTAGATACAGGTTGACCGCATGGAGTGCGCCCAGACTGCAGCCGAAGGCAATCAGGCCGGAATTGCCTTCCCATCCATTAGCTGTACGCGCAAGATGTTGTCCGAACGGAACAACTTCATTGAAGAGATAGTTCATCCAGGCTTCGTGCCGGCGGATACGCCACCAAGGATCTCCACTTTTATTCGACCAAGTCTCCTGATCAATGGTGTCGACGGCAATGACCATGAGTCGTCCGTCTTCTATCCACGGGGCCATGGTGTCAGACATATGGAAATCTTCAAAGGAAAAGAATCTTCCATCCTGGCAGGGAATGAATAAAAGTGGTCTTCCTGCATGTCCGTAGACTTTGCACTCCATGTCACGACCGAGAGCAGGACTGTATTCCTTAAAGTATCTTGTCTGCATGGAAGTCCTCCGTATTTCGTATCAGCCATCCAGGCCGTACATCAGAGTATTCATGAAAAAGGGGGCTTGCATCTCCCAACTTGCCTCGTTGTGCTCCCCTCGAGGAACAACGCGTGTTGTCAGATAGACCCCCCGATCGAGTAGGGCATCAGCCATGATTCTCAGATCATGAGCCATACGGCGGTTGCCGCCGAATTCTTCTGATCCCCAGTCCATGTAGACGATGGTGTCGGGAGAGAGGGAGGCTGTGCGCGCCAGTTCAAGAATCTGTTTTCTACCAGCCCATAGATGGGGAGACAAGGAAGCCGCACGAGAAAAAATTTCATTGTATTTCATTACGGCATAGAGACTCATGAGTCCTCCCATGGAACTGCCGGCAATGAAGGTACTTTCCCGCCATGGAATGGTTCGCCAGCGTTTATCGATGGACGCTTTGAATGTGTTGATGAGCCAATTCATGGTAATATCGCCACGGCCGATGACGGATCCGAATTCTGGATCATGAAAATCATAGGGTGAATACTCGGAAAGACGGCCGTTGTCGGGATGATGATTACATTCTACGGCGGCGACAATAATGGGAACATCAAAAAAATCAAGGTATTCTGAGAGTCCCCAGCTTTTGCCGTGTGTAGCATGGGAGTCGAAGAAAACATTGTGTCCGTCAAACATGTACAGCACTGGAAAACGTCGACGGGGTTGCTCCCGATACATCGTGGGAAGGTAGAGATACGCTCTGCGTTTTTCTCTGCCTGTCAGTTCAGGAATGGAGATGTTCCATGTTTTTACCATAAAGATGAAGACATCCTTTCCGTCTTTTTGTACGGCATGAGTACATGTCGTGCTTTATTCATAGATAGAGGAGAATGCCTGTCGAAATGAACAAACTGTCTGGTAAGGACCGTTGAGCGTTTTATTCATCTGTCGACATTTATCCACCGGAAAATCAGATGGGAAATTTTCCGACGAAATACGACATTTCCTTGAAAATGGCTTAACACAAGGCGGTCTGGATTTCAATGAGGCGTGAAAGGACTGTCTTTTGCGAGCTTTTTTACACAGAATGGTATCGAAAGATTATCGAAAGAAGCAAGAAAAGAGCTCAAGGCATGTTTTAATGGGAGGCAAATCACTATGGAGAACAGAGAATAAAATAAAAGCCTATGAGAAGTATCCTCACAGGCTTTTATTATTTTTATTCTGGTGCCGAAGAAGAGACTCGAACTCTTACTCCCGAACGGGAACTAGACCCT
>JAXVQY010000117.1:0-1259 GCA_037303805.1 bacterium
CAGGCCGCAACCATGGTGGACATCTACGGCCCCGGTCAGAATCAGATCAAGCTGTCCATGGCCTCTCCGCTTACCGGTCCCGGACAGCGTGCCACGGGCCTTGGCGCGGAGCTGAACGACGCCATTGTGGCCGACCTCAATTTTCTGCCCTTCATGAAGCTGATTCCTTCCTCCGCGGTACTCGGCGGTACGGTGCTTTCCGCCTGGCAGGGAGCCGATGTGGATTTCCGCCGCTTCCAGATCGCAGGCGCCGACCTGCTGGTCACGGCGCACTGGCCTTCCGGCGACGGCGCCAACTCCACCGTGGAACTGCGCGTGTTCGAAACCTATTCGGGCAAGTTCGTGTTCGGCAACGCTTACTCCGGCGTGACGCATACCGAAGTTCCCAACGTGGCCGACCGCTTTTGTGACGATCTCATGGAGGCGCTGACGGGTGCCCGCGGATTCTTCAGCAGTTCTCTGGCCTTCGTGAAGGGCAACGGCCGTAAGCGTGACGATTGTACGCGCCACCGGTCGTGATCTTCGCCAGGTGACCAACATTCCCGGTTCCGCCATGTCGCCTTCCTGGTCTCCCGACGGTCGTTATGTGGTGTTCAGTCATCTGGACGACAGCACCCATGCTCTCGGTGTATGGGATCGCATGAGCAATACGGTCAAACGCGTCCGCTTCCCCGGCAACACCGTGATCGGTCCCTGCTTCCTACCGGACAACCGCGTGGCCGTAAGTCTTTCCACCGGTCATTATCCCGATATTTTCCTGCTGAACCGTCAGTTCCAGCGTGAACGTCCCCTGGAGCAGAGCGCTGCCATCAACGTGTCACCTTCGTTTGATGCTTCTGGTACCAAGATGGCCTTTACTTCCAGCCGTCTCGGCAGCCCGCAGGTCTTTCTGAAGGATTTCACCACCGGTACCGTATTCCGCGTGAGCATGGACGGCTCCTATAACTCCGAGCCCTGCATCAGCCCCGACGGTACCCTTATTGCCTACACCAAGGCTACGCCTTCCGGGTTCCGTATCTTTGTGCATGACATGGTGACGGGCTCCGATCAGCAGATTTCCTTCGGTCCCGGCAGAGACGAACAGCCTGCCTTTGCTCCCGACAGCTACTTTGTGGCCTTCACCTCCACAAGAAGCGGCCGTTCCCAGATTTACCTTACCACACGCCACGGCGGCGAGGCAAAACAGGTACCCACGGGACCGGGAAATGCCTCGTTCCCGAGCTGGGGAAAGTAAAATAATTTAAATTTCTGGGCGAAAT
>JAXVQY010000118.1:0-9274 GCA_037303805.1 bacterium
TTCGCCCGTGGGCCGTGCCCTTCTCGGCCATGAAGTCGGTGATGAAGTCACCATCGACATTCCCCGCGGCCGCGTGACCTACGAAATCACCGAAATCGAATTCCACGGCGTGCGCGACTGAGACGCCGTTTCCGGTACTGCTGAGAGGCTCCTGTTCCGGCAGGAGCCTTTTTCTTTTCCGGACACGCAAAACGCCCGTGCTGCGTCACGGACGTTCATCCGTCGCGCCTGAAACCGGATCGTCCGGGAAAGTCTCGTCGAGGCAGATCCCGAATCCGCACCGCAGAGAGCCTCCGTCCCTGGTGGAAAACATTTCACGAAGGACGGGGCGCGGCGCCCTGCCGGAAACGGATCAGACCAGTTTCCAGTCCCTGATGCGCACGTCCACGCTGGCCGCGCCGTTGTACATGTCTATGCAGGGACTGTAGGCAAGAAGGATGTGCCTGCCCTCGAGATCGGCCGGAAACTGCTCCGCCTGCCTCCAGGCCTTGGCCTGAAGCGTGATGTTGCAGCTTTCATCCGTCAGCTCCAGGAGAACATGATTCTTCTGCTGGCCGAAGAGTCTGCGCCGCTTCACCAGAAGGGGCGGCGACTGAAACACGGGCTCGGGATTGCCCACGCCGAAAGGCTGCATCATCTCCAGTTCCTTGAGGAACAGGAAATTCGTGGCCGCACGGAAATCCAGTTCTCCGTCGATGAGCTGCACGGCAGGCACGGGATCGGGGCCGAGTTCCGCCCGCACGACGTCCAGAAAACGCCGACGGAACGATTCCAGTTTTTCCGGCAGGACACGCACGCCTGCGGCCATGCGGTGACCGCCGTAGGCAAGGAGCTCGTCCGCACAGCGGGCAAGTCCCTCATGAAGATCGAATCCGCTGATGGAGCGGCCTGACCCCTTCAGCGTTTCTCCGTCCGCACACAGCACCAGCGTGGGCTTGTGGTATTTCTCCACCAGACGGGAGGCCACGATGCCGATCACTCCCTGATTCCAGTCCCGTCCGGCAATGACCAGCGCCGGATCGTCGAGGGCGGCTTCCGCCTGAAGCATGGCTTCCTCGGTGATGCGTTCCTCTTCCTGACGCCGCTGCGTATTGTATCCGTCCAGCCTGCGGGCCAGATCGGCCGCGCTGTCGCAGTCCGCGGCACGGAGCAGTTCCAGCGCCGTTTCCGCCGAAGCCACACGTCCGGCCGCGTTGATCCTCGGCGCAAGACTGAATATCACCTGCCCGGCCCCCAGAGAAGCCAGCGGCGCAAAACCGCTGACCACCTTGAGCTCGGAAATCCCCGGACGCTTCGCCTCCGCCAGCACCAGCAGACCGTTCTTCACGAGAATGCGGTTCTGTCCTTCCAGTTCCACAAGATCGGCCAGCGTCCCCAGAGCCACGAGATCCAGGGTCCGGCGCATGTCCATGCGCGGAGAACCGTCTTCGGACAGACGGGCGTTGAGCTCCGCCATGAGAAAGAACGTGACGCCCACCCCTGCCAGAGCGACGCAGGGACACTCCGCAAGTTTCGGATTGCACAGCACCGTGGCGGGAGGAAGCTCTTCCGGCGGCAGATGATGATCCGTGACCACGACGTCCATGCCGAGTTCCCGGGCCCGGGCAATGGCCGATACGTCCGAAATGCCGCAGTCCACGGTGAGCAGAAGGGATATGCCCTGCTCTGCCAGACGCTCCACCCCCTTCACGTTCATGCCGTAGCCTTCCTCCCGGCGGTCGGGAAGATGCCACAGCGCCTGATAGCCGTGATGATGAAGCACCTGCAGCGCCAGCGCGGTGCTGGTAACGCCGTCGGCATCGTAGTCCCCCCATATCGCAAGCCTTTTTCCGGCCTTCAGGCCGTCGGCAAGAATCTGCGCGGCCTGCGCTATGCCGGGCCACAGCGAGGGCTTCGCCAGATAGCGCAGTCCGGGCGAAAGATATTCCGTCAGCTTTTCCGGCCTCTCCATGCCGCGCAGCCAGAGAAGCTCCGCCAGACGGGGAGAAATGCCGCAGCGCCCGGCCATGTCGTGGAAGGAATCCGGGACAGGGGCCCCGTCCTTTCGGGTACGGAATATCCAGTTCTTGCTCATAGTCTGTCCGATATGCCGGGTATCGTCGTTCGGTGCCGATCTCTCCCGTGGTCAAGGTTTCATCGTCGGAAGGAGGCGCGCGACGCCTCCCCGGGCCCGCCTTCCGGAAACGCCCGCACGGGACGCTTCCTCTGCCCCGGTTCTCCGTCTCCGGCTTCAAGGCCGGAAACTAGGCGCCGCAGATGGTTCTGGCCAGCTGAGGCTTGAGAGAAGGCTGAAGCGTCGAGGCCAGATAGAAGGAACGAAGCTGATCGTAGGCCCGGTCGAGATCGTCGTTGACGATGATGGCATCGAACCAGTGACTGCTCATGATCTCCGTCCTGGTATTGGAAAGCCGGACACGGATGGCTTCCTCGCTGTCGGTACCGCGTCCGCGCAGACGCCTCTCCAGCTCTTCCATGGACGGCGGCAGAATGAACACGAAACGGGCTTCGGGCAGGGAAAGGGACAGCTGTGCCGCGCCCTGCACGTCGATGTCGAAGAGCATGTCCCTGCCGAGGGCCAGCCGGTCGCGCACGGGCTGAAGCGGCGTGCCGTAGAAATTGCCGTGTACCTCGGCCCATTCCGCAAAATAGCCCTGCTCCCGACGCTGCACGAAGGTTTCCCGGTCGATGAAGATGTAGTCCACACCGTCCTTCTCCGTACCGCGGGGTGCTCTGGTCGTGCATGAAATGGAAAACTCCAGCGGAAACTCTGCCGTAAGACGGCTGACCAGCGTCGTCTTTCCCGCCCCGGAAGGGGCGCATATCACAAACGGCAGGCCCCTGCGCGGACCGAAATCAGTATTCATATAGTATCCTCGTCTTCATCTTCGGCGCTGTCCGCACTTCCCTGCTGAAGGAAGCGCTGCCCCAGGGTATCTGCGGAAATGGCGGAAAGTATGACATGATTGGAGTCCGTGACCAGAATGGCGCGGGTCTTGCGCCCCTGAGACACGTCCACCAGCCGACCTTCAGCCTTGGCGTCGTCGCGCAGACGACGCATGGGGGATGAGAGCGGATTCACGATGGCAACGACGCGCGAAGCCAGCACGTAATTGCCGAATCCTACGTTCACAAGCTGCTGCCGCGCCATGGCTACTCCAGATTCTGCACCTGCTCACGGCATTTTTCCAGCTCGTTCTTGCAGTCCACCACGATGCGGGACACCTGCGCGTCCTGTATCTTGTTGCCGCACGTATTGATTTCACGAAAACTTTCCTGAAGCGTGAAATCCAGCTTGCGGCCTGCGTCCTCCCCGTTTTCCATGAGCGAGGCAAGGCGCAGAAGATGCGAATGCAGGCGGATGAGCTCTTCCGTGACGTCCAGCTTGTCCGCCATGATGACCATTTCCTGAAGAAAACGGCTTTCTTCCAGTTCGGCGCCGAGACTGTTCAGCATGTCGGTCAGACGTTCGCGCACCTGCTCGAAGCGGGCGTTCTTGACCTCGGGAGCACGTTCCTCGATGGCGGAAACCCACTCCGCCATACGGCTGAACCGCGTCTCCAGATCACTTGCCAGCGCTGCGGCTTCCGTTTCTCTGGACTCGTTCCAGTCGGCAAGCGCAGCTTCCAGGCCGGCGGCAAGAAGCTCGAACAGGGCGTCGTCGTCCGCCTCGGACGCGGAAGTCCAGAGAGGGGAAAGCTGCATGAGCGCCATGTAGTCCACTTCAAAAATATCCCCGCGCGACAGGGCAAAGCTCTTCACCGCATCGAGCATGGCCGCGGCCTGAGCAGTATCGAAACTGACTCTGGACTCCCGCGAAAACTGAAGATTCAGCGAAATCTCCACCCGCCCGCGGGACGCGAAACGGCGTACGATCTTTTCAAAGCGGGCCTCCATGTTGCGGGCCTGCGGGGGGAGCTTCCACTTGAGGTCGAGAAAGCGGCTGTTGACGCTGCGGATCTCCCAGGTCTGGACCACATCGCCGTCGTCCTGCTGGAAACGGCCGAAGCCCGTCATGCTGCGAAGCGGCATACTATTCTCCTGATGGATGGTTCGTAAGGTCTTCTTCCCCAATGGGGCGTACAATAATCAAATTTCCTTCCACTCGCACGGGCGCGACCCTGACGAGTTCATGATCCCTTCTCGTGCTCCGTTCCTCTTCCATGCGGCAGTCGGCATACCACTCGTTGTTGCCGTGCCGCGCATCGGCGCTGTCGAAAGCCACGTTCATGACCGGCTGCTTCAGCTGCGACCGGAGAAAGGCCTGATGCTTTTCCGCCATAAGCGCGCGGACTCTCGCGGCATGCTCCTGCCGCACCTTCTTGGGAAGCTGTCCGTCCAGCGCCGCGGCGCGGGTTCCCGGACGCACGGAATAGGGAAAAACATGGGCATAGGTCATGGGCAGGACGCGCAGCATCTCCAGCGTCTCTTCCGTTTCGGCGTCCGTCTCGCCGGGAAAACCCATGAGAATGTCGGCCCCGAGTCCCATGACGGGCCAGAACCGGCGCATTTTCGCCACGGCCTCGGCCACGCCCTCCGGGGAGTACGGGGAACGCCCCATGCGGTGCAGCACCGCCGTGCTGCCGCTCTGAAGGGAAAGATGCAGGTGCGGGCAGATCATGCGGCAGCCTTCCAGCGTTTCCAGACATTCCTCTCCGGTCACCTGCGCAGGCTCCAGAGAGCTCAGGCGAAATCTTGCCCTGCCCTGCCACCTTGGGGCGAACTCCGCATCCATGCGGCGCAGCAGCGTCCAGAAATTTCTGCCGTCTCCGCCGTCGGCATGGAACTGCCGCAGATTCACGCCGGAAATCATGATCTCGCGGTATCCGGCTTCGAGAAGCCGTCCCGTTTCGGCCAGAATCTCATCCACGGCCCGGCTGCGGGCCGGACCGCGCGTCAGCGGGATGATGCAGTAGGCACAGCCCTGGGAACAGCCGTCCTGCACCTTGACCACGGGGCGTGCCCGGCGGAAGGCGCTGATGGAAAAAGGCGCAAAGCGCGGTCTGCTTTCTTCCCGTACGGAAAAATCCGTCATGCTCAGGGGGTGATCTCGAAGCAGAACAAATTTGTCCCGCTGCGGAATGACCGCCGCCACTCCCGGCAGGGCAAAGTCCGCCGGTTCCGCGGAGGCGGCGCAGCCTGCGGCAAAAATGCGGGCATGCGGATTGATTCGTCCGAGCTTGCGCGTCATCTGTCTGGCATCGCTCACGGCCTCCGCCGTCACGGCGCAGGAATCCACCAGAACGACGTCCGCTTCGACAGGGTCGTCGGTTTCCGTTCCGCCGAGGCTCTGCCACCATTCCCGAATGGCCTGCGTTTCATACTGATTCACGCGGCAGCCGTAGGTGACGGTGTAAAATTTGAATGTGTTTCCCATGATTACCGTCCGCCGATGATGGAATAGCCCCGTATTCTCTCGATGAGCAGTCCTTTCGGATCCGCGTCGCTTCTCTCTCTGCCGGGCGCAAGACCGGTAATCACGGCCCTGCCGAGAATGATCCTTCCTTCCCTGCCGTCGTTCAGCCTGCTGCGCACGCCCCAGATGTCGTGGAAAAACACGGGTTCGCCCTCAAACTGCCCCACATAGAGGCCGATATGGCCGGGCAGCCACAACAGCGTGCGGAACGGTTCGGCACCGCGGACGACGGCCCTGATCTTGTTCTGCGCGGACATGTCCTGAAGGCTGCGGAAATCCCCGGACTTCGCCTGAGCCGCGGAATTGCGGGGCAGCCAGATGCCGAACGGCGCGAACAGATCGCGCATCATGGCCGAACAGTCTCTGTTGCCGTACATGCCGCCCCAGCCGTAGTTTTCGCCCATCATGCGGTCGCCCACGGCGGCCACGGCCTGAGCGCTGAGCGGCTGCGGCATGGGCAGGACATCGCCGGGCTCCACGAACGCATGCGCCACTCCGGCCTGCGCGTCCGCACCGCGCACCGGGACCAGAACCGCCTGCCCGCTCACGGGAAGAACGGTACCGATACCGGCCAGTGCCAGAAAGGCTTCCGAAGCCTTCAGGGAAACGCCTTCCTTGACGACGGCGCCCAGAGGAGCGTTTCTCCACATGCTGCGGAAGGCTTCATCCGCAAAGGCCACGCTGGAGGCATCCACCCAGCCCCAGGCCATGGGACTCTGCACCAGAAGCCAGGCACCGTCGCGGCTGGCATGGTAGACCATGAGCGGCGTCCCCACGGCCATGGAGCTCTGCTGAAAATCGTCGAAGGGCCAGCCCTGCCCCGCACCTTCGATGCGGGCGAAGCGGGGCTTCACCGTGGGCGCGAGACGAAGATCGGCCGAACGCACGGTCACGGCGGCCCGTCCGGGGCCGGACACGGTATCGAGCGCGGCGTTGTACCGCAGGTTTTCCCAGGCCGCATCGGTCCACGGACGCAGATTCTCGGCATAGCCGCGCCTGCCGGGCTTCCAGTTCAGCACGGCCTCGAACTCGCGCAGCGTGGCACGGGGCATGCTGCCCGCATCCCAGGGAGCAAAGAACTTCCGGCGAAACGTCCGCATGTCTTCCTCCGCCGCAGCCTGAGAACGCAGCAGCGCGCTTCCCCCCGCCTGTCGTGCGAACAGCGCGAGATTCTGAGGAATGGTCTGCACGTCCCTGACCTCGCCCGCGGCGTTCTCGGACTGCCGCGGCAGTTTCGGCTGAGGGGCGCAGCCCGAGGCGAACACCGCCCCGGAAAGGACCAGGCTCAGAATGACGGCTCTTGCCGCCGGACCTGCACAAAAACTTCTTTCCGTCATGCTTTTCCTTCCTTTCCTGCCCTGTGACTGCCGGAAGACCCCACTTCCGGCAACATGTCGGCATGCACGGAGCCCTCGCTCCCGGCCAGCCTGTGCGCCAGCCAGGTGTAGCGTCTGCGGATATGATTGTTTTTCACCGCCATGGCCAGGGCCCGCCATTCTCCGACAAGCACCACCATCTTCCTGCCGCGCGTCACCGCGGTGTACACCAGATTGCGCTGAAGAAGCATGTAATGCTGCATCATGAGCGGAATCACCACTACGGGATACTCGCCGCCCTGCGACTTGTGGATGGAAATGGCGTAGGCCGGAACAAGCTCATCCATTTCTTCCCAGAGATAATTCACGTTGCGGTCGTCGAAGCGCACGGTCACTTCGCGTTCCTCGGCATCCAGATAGATGATGCTTCCGGTATCGCCGTTGAACACGTCCTTGTCGTAATTGTTGCGCACCTGCATGACGCGATCGTTCAGACGGAACTGCCGCTCTCCCCGCACAAGAGAGGTCGGCTGGGGATTCACGGCGTCCTGAAGGCGACGGTTCAGACTGTTCACGCCCACGGCCCCGCGCAGCATGGGAGAAAGCACCTGAATATCCTCGGAACGGAATCCGAACTTGCGCGGAATGCGGTCTCGCACGAGATCCACGATGAGATCCGCGGCCGCTTCGGGATCATCCTGACGGAAGAAGTAAAAATCCGTCTTCTGCCCGCCGCTCTGATGGAGTTCCGGCAGATGCCCCTTGTTGATGAGGTGCGCATTGCAGATGATGTCGCTCTCCGCCGCCTGGCGGAACACTTCCAGAAGCTCGACCACAGGCACCACTCCGGAGGCGATGACGTCGCGCAGCACGTTGCCCGGACCCACGGAAGGCAGCTGATTCACGTCGCCCACAAGAATGAAGGTGGCTCCCACGGGAGCGGCCTTCACCAGATGATACATGAGCATGGTGTCCATCATGGAGGCCTCGTCCACGACCAGGAGCCCGCAGGCAAGCGGATTGTTCTCGTTGCGGTTGAAACCGTCTTCCGCCGGACTGTATTCCAGCAGGCGATGAATGGTCCTGGCCTCCAGACCGCTGGCTTCCGACATGCGCTTGGCGGCGCGTCCCGTGGGGGCCGCCAGCAGAATGCGCGCCTTCACCTCCTGAAACACCCTGATGATGGCGTTCAGAATGGTGGTCTTGCCCGTACCCGGGCCGCCCGTGAGCACCATGACCTTGGAGGTCGCCGCCGTGTACACGGCCTTTTTCTGCTCTTCGGCGAGTTTCATGGGCATGGCGTCGATCACGCGCTTCACCAGCTTCTTCGGCTCGGAAATACGCACCGACTTCGGAGAATGCAGCAGCCTCTGCATGTAGTAGGCTATCTTGGATTCGTAAATATAATTGCGGGTGAGGTAGACCCCTTCATGATCTCCGAGGTCCTCGATCACCACGCGCTCTTCCCTCTCGAGATCGTCGACGGCCTGTTCCGCCAGATCCGCGGGGATGGAGAGCTTGGACGCCGATTCCTCCACGAGCAGATCGCGCGGATAGTAAATATGCCCGTCTTCGGTAAGGCGCATGAGCATGTAGAGCACGCCCGCCTCGGCCCTGAGCGGACTCGACTCGTCAAAGCCCAGCTTGCGTGCCAGCGCGTCGGCCGTGGTGAAGCCTATGCCGTGAATGTCCATGGCCAGGCGGTAGGGATTCTCGCGCACCACGGCAAGCGCCTGCGCTCCGTACTGACGGTAGATGCGCACCGAAAGCCCGGCGGTCACGCCGTGCGGCTGAAGAAATATCATGAGTTCGCGGATGCCCTGATGCTCCGCCCAGGAAGCCTTCATGGCTTCCAGTCTCTTCCGGCCGAAACGAGGCAGTTCCAGCATGCGGTCGGGGTCGTGATCCATCACGTCCAGCGTGTTCGCGCCGAAATGCGCGACAATGCGGTCGGCCCATTTCGGCCCTATGCCCTTGATGCAGCCGGACGCCAGAAAAAGACGTATGCCCTCTTCCGTGGCGGGAAGTTCCTCCTCGCACGACGTCATCTGAATCTGTCGTCCGAATTTGGGATGACTGATCCAGCGTCCCCTGACGCGGAGACGCACGCCGGGCTGAGGCGACGACATGCTGCCCACGACCGCCACCGGATCCTCCCTCCCCTCCACGCGGAGACGGAAGACCGTCCAGCCGTTCTCCTCATTATGGAAGACCACCCGCTCCAGCGTGCCGGAAAATTCCTCCGGCCTGTCGGTGCCTTCCGAGGCCAGCATATCCATTTGTTCCATGATTTTCGCCACGGGCCTGTTATAGAAAAAGAAAAGCCGGGCAGCCCTCATGCCGGCCTCTTTACAACTCCCTTGATGTACTACTATAAACGTGAAATATCATCAAGGCGGACTCCGTCGCCTGCGCGTCATGCCAGCGCACGGGCGGCATCGTCCAAGGTCCGCCTTCCCCAGTATGCCGCGCAAGCGCCCGGCATGCCAGTAATCCTCAGCAGTTCAGACTGCGTCGAGGCAGCCCGGAAGCGTCATGCCAGCGC
>JAXVQY010000119.1:0-8671 GCA_037303805.1 bacterium
CTCTTCTTCCTCGGCCTTGGTCTGAGGCACGGGAATGAGCAGAACGTTGATGTCGTCCAGAAGGCAGCAGTACTGCTGTTTCTGAGCGTCGGTGATGACTTTCCAGGGGAAGGTCTGGTAGTCGACGGGCATGGGACGGAGGGTGTTCACATCAACCGTGGTGAGCTGCCCTTCTTCCCTCGACAGATCGTTGAAGGTAAGTTCCTGCGAAGTTTTCATGTGCGGCTCCTTAGTCCTGCTTCTCGGGGTTGGAAGTGGCAACCTCTGCCCAGGTCTTCTTGCCGTCACCCTGAACATGCGGGGCACGCCAGCTGACGGGCAGGTTCAGGTTGTTGGCAATCTGCTTCTGCAGCTTGGGGTTGTTGACGGCGGGAGCGTCGCCCCAGCGGATGTCGTGCCAGGTGAAGTACTTCATGAACAGGTGGCCCAGGAAGCTGTAGGGCACCCAGAAGAACATGAAGAAGCCGATCAGCAGGTAAAGCACGTAGAGGGGAGTCAGTTCCATGGCAGTGAAGGTCAGCATGCCATAGATGAAACTGTTGCCCATGAGGGCGAAATCATAGACACCGTGACCGAGGCACAGCATGAGGCCGAACAGGCCGTAAATGCCGAACAGGCCGAGGTTGAAGAAGTGTTCGTTGGTGGTGTACTTGCGCAGGCCCTTGTCGCACAGACGGCGCTGGATCAGGCCGACGGCGCCGAACAGGATGCCGGCGAAGCCGAACACGTCGCAAATCACGGTGACGACGGTGCAGAAGGTCACGAAGCTTTCAGCACCGGCCAGCATGCCGAGAGCGGAAAGCACGGTCATGCCCATGGCACCGATAAGCAGATACAGACCGATGTGGAAAGGATACGTGCGCACCCAGAGGGTACGGTTGTGTTCCCACACGGCCTTGAGGAACAGAGCTTCAATGAGGAAGCCCTTGAGAGCTCCGACCATGCAGCTGCGATGCTTGTCCTTCCACCATTCGGTGTTTTCAAGGTAGCTGCCGCCGTATTCGACCTTTTCAGGGTCTTCGTGCGCCACGGGATAAAGTTCCCAGCGCAGATGCTGAGGTTTCTTGAGATAGCCGATGATTCTCATCAGAGCCACGGCCACAAAGGCTATAACTGCCACATAGGCCAAACAGTAGAAAAAGATGCTCATGGTTGTCTCCTGTCGCGTTGTCCGCCAACTTGCATCCTGACAGGGGCAATCTGCCCCGGTCATCATTTCCGCACCACGCTTCCAGACCGCCCGCCGCAATGCCGATTACGATAGAAGTATAAGGAATTATTCCTCTTCTTCCCGGCGTTAGCCATTGTCGGGGCGGCAGGACCGGCGCAAGGATGCACCGGAGGAAAGCTGATGAAGATTACACCAGGAAATGCAAAAAAACAAGTCCGCGTCCAAAGGAACTTTCACAAGGTTACAGCGCGAAAAAGGGACTCGTCGACGAAGGTCTTGCCCAGCATCCTATTAATAAGTACACTGCGCCTGAATTCAAGACCCGGAGGACGGATGTACGTTTATCTCATCGGCGCAGGCCCCGGCGATCCCGGCCTGCTCACCTGCAAAGGCAGACAGGTTCTTTCCGAAGCGGACGTGGTCGTGTACGACTATCTTGCCAGCGACGAGCTTCTCGCTCTGGCCCGGCCCGACGCCGAGTTCATCTATGTAGGTAAGATTGCAGGCAATCACGCCATGAAACAGGGCGACATCAACAAACTTCTCATCGCCAAGGCGAAGGAAGGCAAGGTGGTGGCTCGTCTCAAGGGCGGCGATCCCTATATTTTCGGTCGCGGCGGCGAAGAAGCAGAGGAACTCGTGGACGCCGGTGTCCCCTTCGAGGAAATTCCCGGCATTTCCAGTTCCATAGCCGGACCGGCCTATGCGGGCATTCCGCTCACGCACCGGGCCTGGTCCTCCTCCGTCACCATCATCACCGGCCATGAAGATCCCACGAAGCCCGGTTCCGTGCACGACTGGCACGCCCTTGCCCGCAGCGCCTCCACGCTGGTCTTTCTCATGGGCATGAAGAACCTGCCCGATATCGCAGCGAAGCTCATCGAATCCGGTATGGACGGCAACACTCCCGCGGCTCTGGTCTACTGGGGAACCACGGACAGGCAGCGGTCCCTCGCCTCCACGCTGGCCGATCTGCCCGATGCCGCCGTTCGGGAAGGCTTCACCAATCCTTCCATCATTGTGGTGGGCGACGTGGTACGCCTCAAGGACAAACTCGACTGGTTCGAAAAAAAGCCCCTGTTCGGCCGTACCGTGGTAGTCACCCGGGCACGCGAACAGGCCAGCGAAAGTGCGGCGCTCTTTGCCGCCAGGGGGGCGCGCGTCATCCAGTTCCCCACCATAAAAATAGTGCCCATGCCCGATTACGCCGAACTCGACGACGCGGTCGGTCATCTTTCCCGCTACGGCTGGGTGGTGTTCACCTCGGTCAACGGCGTACGCTTCTTCCGTGAACGCCTTGCCGCTCTCGGTCTCGATGCACGTGCCCTCGGTTCCGTGAAGGTGGCGGCCATAGGCCCTGCCACGGCAAAGGCCGTGGAGGCCATGGGCATACGTCCCGACCTCGTGCCTTCTTCCTATGTGGCGGAGGGTGTGGCCCAGGCCATGCTGGAACTCGGCATGAAGGGACAGAAGGTCCTTCTGCCCCGCGCCAGAGAAGCCCGGGACGTGCTGCCCCGCGCCCTGCGTGAAGCCGGAGCGGAAGTGGACGTCATTGCCGCCTACGAGAATGTGCCCTCCGACGACAACCGCGACAAGGTCATGGCTGCACTCGAAGCCGGAACGCTCGACTGCGTGACCTTCGGCTCCTCCTCCACGGTGCGCAACTTTCTTGCCTCCATTCCGCTGGACGAGCTGAAAAAACATGCCGGAGTGCGTTTTGCCGCCATAGGTCCGGTGACCGCCGACACCATGCGCACCCTCGGCCTTGAACCCGACATTCAGCCGGAAGAATTCACCATTCCCGCCATGGTCGATGCCGTGTGCGCCGCCTTTGCGCACAAGGAGCACGCATGACTCTCAAACTCGGCATTCTCGCTTCCGGCAGCGGCACCAACGCCCAAGCCATGATCGACGCCGCCGAAGCCGGAAAACTGGACGCGGACATCCGAATCATCATTGCCAACCGCCCGGGAGCACCGGTGCTCGACAGGGCGAAGAAACACGGCATCCCCCACCTGTGCCTCGACCACAAGACCTTTCCCGACAGGGAAACCTTCGACAAGCGCATGGTGGAGGAACTTCTGGCCGCCGGGGTGGACACCGTGGCTCTTGCCGGATACATGCGCCTCGTTACGCCTGCGTTTCTCGATGCCTTTCCCAACCGGGTACTCAACGTGCACCCCGCCGTGCTTCCCTCCTTTCCCGGCACGCACGGTGCACGCGACGCCTGGCAGTACGGAGCTAAGTTCAGCGGCTGCACCGTGCATATCGTCGATCCCGTCATGGACGGCGGCCCCATCATCATTCAGGCCACGCTTCCCGTACGGCAGGATGAAGACGACGAGGCCCTGCTGAACCGCATTCACGTGTTCGAGCACCGAATCTATGTACAGGCCCTTCAGTGGCTGGCGGAAGACCGGCTGCACATGGAAGGACGCCGCATGATTCTCGCCCCTGCAGACCGACCTCTCGCCCCGCAGCCGGAACTCGCCCTGATCTGGCCGCCCGTCGAAGAGGGATTCTGAAGCCTTCCGCCGACATTCACTGCCGGTGCCTCCGGCCCGGCCCACCCGCGCGGATAACCGCGCATCTACGGCTGATGTTCAGCCGAGGGAGATCGCATGAAAGCTACCCGTGTGTTCGTTCTGTTCGCCCTTCTCGCCTGCCTGTGCATGAGCTCCGCGGCCTTTGCCGCCGATGACGGAGCCCGCAAGGCGGAACGCCGCACCCCCGTCGTCGTGGAATTCGAAGGCAACGACAGCATCGGCGTGTCGCTGTTCAACAGCCTGCAGAAAAAAATCAACAGCACCAATCCGGCCAATCCCACCCGCGAGGCCAAATTCCGCATTCTGCTTTCCACGGCTTCGGAATTTCCGTCCCGTCCCGGTGTAGGCTCGGTGTATGCCGTTGTCTGGACTCTCGCCCTGTCCGAAGGCTCCATGGAATATTATCTTGTTCGTGACCTCGGCATCGTCACGCCGGATACCGTCGATGAAGTCGCCGACCGCATCGTCAGCCGCACCGAAGGCGTTTCCGCCCGCTACGGCTACCTCGACCGCGAAAAATAAACCGCGTCCGCTGCAGGGGCCTTCCCCGGAGGGCCCCGCAGCACTGCGCATATTTCAGGTGCGCGCAGCACTTTCCGCCTCCAAGCCTTGCGGATATCCGGGCGCAGCACATCTTTTCAAAACGGACGCATGTTCCGCCCGTCCGCACCAAGTCCCATGCGTACTCTTCTCAGTCACTTTGTCTCCTGCTGGCGCGACGGACACCGGGTCGCCCTCGATATTTTCCGCTTTCTCATTCCCATCGTCGTTCTCGTCAAACTGCTGGAAGAAAGCCGACTCAGTCCGTGGCTGTCGCTGCCGAGGCGTCCTCTCATGGGGCTTGTGGGACTTCCTGCTGAAATAAGCCTGGCCTGGCTGTCCTGCATGCTGGTCAGCATGTATTCCGGCCTCATGGTCCTCATTTCCCTCATTCCGCAGATGCCCGAACTCTCGGTCGCCCAGATGACGGTGTTCGGTGTGCTGGTACTCATCGCCCACAGCCTCATTCTCGAAGTACGCATCGCCGGCCAGTGCGGTGTGTCCATGGCTTTTCAATTTTTTCTGCGTTTCGGATCAGGACTGCTGGCCGCCTTTGTTCTGCATCATCTTCTCGACGGTCTCGGCCTTTTTCAGGAAAAGGCCGTTCTGCTTCTTTCCGTCGAAGCTACGGAAACCTGGAGCGCATGGATCGTTCAGCAGGGGAAAACCCTGGCGGAAATGTACGTCATCATCTGTGCGGTCATGCTTCTGCAGCGCCTTCTCGACGCTTTTCATATTTCCGATTTCATGGCCCGTCTGCTCGGTCCCGTGCTCCGTCTGCTCGGCATTTCCCCGAAAGCCGTGTCCATCGTCATCATCGGCTTCACCATGGGCCTGCTTTACGGCAGCGGCATACTCATCAAAAATGCCCGGCAGGGAACGCTTTCCCGCCAGGACATACTCTGCGCCATTTCGCTTCTGGGCCTTTCCCACTCCCTCATAGAAGATACGCTGCTGCTTACCCTGGCAGGCGGCTCGCTGTGGGGTCTGCTCGGCTTCCGGCTCGTGTTCACGCTGGCGGCCGGAGCTCTCATCAATGCCTTCTACCCTGCTCTGAAACGCTTTTCCGGGGCAGGTCGAGAGGATTTCCATGAAAACACTGTGGATCAACGCCGGTGAGATTTCCGGCGATCTTCAGGGCGGTTCCCTGCTCGCCGCTCTGCGCGAAATCACGCCGGAAGGCGATCTTCGCGTCGTGGGCATGGGCGGCGACAATCTGGCCCGTGCCGGTCAGGAGAATCTGCTGCGCGTGGAAGAACTTTCCGTCATGGGGATCGTGGAAGTTCTTACCAGTCTGCCGCGCATCTTCGGACTGCTGCGTCGTATCCGCCGCGAGATGGAACGTATCCGTCCGGACGCGGTGCTGCTTATCGACGCACCGGACTTCAACTTCCGTGTGGCGAAAATTGCCTCCGGACTGGGAATCCCCGTCTACTACTTCATTCCGCCCAAAGTCTGGGCCTGGCGCACGGGGCGCGTAAAATTTCTGAAAAGGCACATACGCCGCATTTTTTCCATTCTGCCCTTCGAGGTGGATTTCTACCGCGAGCACGGCATGGATGTAACGTATGTGGGCAACCCTCTGGTGGATCTCGTAAACTATCCCGACATAAGGGATACTTCTCCCGTTCCGCACCGCATAGGCCTCATGCCCGGCAGCCGTCGAAAGGAAGTGGACTCTCTCATGCCCTCCTTTGCCGGAGCGGCCCGCCTTCTCATCAAACGCTTTCCCGATCTTGAATTTCACTGCATCCGCTCCTCGAATTTTTCCGAAGAGTATCTGCGCTCACTCTGGAACTGCGACATTCCTCTCGTCATGCATGACGGAAAGGACCGTTACCGTCTCATGCGCACGTTTCAGTGCATCATGGCCGCCTCCGGCACGGCCACGCTGGAAACAGGTCTTGCAGGCGTACCCACGCTGGTGGCCTACAAAGTTTCCCCGCTTTCCTATCAGATCGCCCTGCATGTACTGAAGGTAAAGTGGATAAGTCTGACCAATCTCATCATGAACCGAACCGTGTTCCCCGAACATATTGAAAAGGATGCCGATCCCGAGCCCGTGGCAAGACGCATGGAAACATGGCTTTCGCATCCCGATCAACTTGCGGCCGTCGTCCGTGACCTCGACGAGCTGCGCGAACGCTGCGGCGCCCCGGGAAGTGCTCATCGTGCCGCCGAGGCTCTGAGTCTGGAACTTTTCCCGCCGCTGGCCGAAAGGGAAGACGAACGTCGCTGCTGAGCCCTCTCAAGAAACCCGCAGACCGGCAAAAGCGGAAAAGACCTCCGCCGTGCCACTTATGCATTTCCGCGCCTTCCCGGATCCGCTTCAGGCGCAATGTAATTCTGTAGAACAATCTTTCCTTTTTCAGACAAAACAGCAGGCATGTCCGTGACGGACATGCCTGCTGAACAATGAGTTGCTCACTCCTCTGTTCCAATCTCCTCCGACCGGGCCAGACACCGGAAGCAGGAAAGGAAAGACGCCTTACCTCAGATGCGTTCTTCCGGAATGCCGCAGGCCCTGGCCACGCCGATGCCGTACTCGGGATCAGCCTTGAAGCAGTGGCGGATATGCCGGAGCTTGATCTCTTCGGGAGCATCGCCGAGAGCCCTGGCCGTATTGCCGAACAGCGCCTCCTTCTGCTCCGGACTCATCAGACGGAAGAGCTTTCCGGGCTGCTCGAAGTAGTCCGCGTCATCGCAGGGATAATCCCAGCGGGCCGCATCCCCGCTGATCTTCAGGGGCGGTTCCGCGAAATCCGGCTGTTCCTTCCAGGCTCCTGTGCTGTTGGGCTCGTAGCTCGTATAGCTGCCGTAATTGCCGTCCACACGCATGGAGCCGTCACGATGGAAGCTGTGGTAGGGACAGCGCGGGCGGTTCACGGGGATCATATTGTGATTGACGCCGAGGCGATAGCGCTGCGCGTCTCCATAGGAGAACAGCCTCCCCTGAAGCATCTTGTCGGGAGAAACGCCGATACCGGGTACCAGATTGGCGGGATTGAAGGCCGCCTGCTCCACCTCGGCAAAGTAGTTTTCCGGATTGCGGTTGAGTTCCAGCACCCCCACCTCGATCAGGGGACAGTCCTTGTGGTACCATACCTTGGTCAGGTCAAACGGATGATAAGGCAGCTTTTCGGCCTCTTCTTCGGGCATGACCTGAAAATACAGCGTCCAGCGGGGAAAATCTCCCTTTTCGATATGCTCGTACAGATCGCGCTGATGACTGTCTCTGTCTCTGCCGATGAGCTCCTGCGCTTCGGCATCCGTCAGATTCTTTATGCCCTGCTGCGTCTTGAAGTGGAACTTGACCCAGAAGCGCTCGTTCTTCGCATTGATGAGGCTGTAGGTATGGCTTCCGAAGCCATGCATGTGCCGGTAGGACGCCGGAATACCCCGATCGCTCATAACCACGGTGATCTGATGCAGCGCCTCAGGCAGCAGCGTCCAGAAATCCCAGTTGTCCGTGGCGCTGTGCATGTTGGTGCGCGGATTGCGCTTCACCACATGATTCAGGTCCGGGAACTTGAGCGGATCGCGCAGGAAAAACACGGGAGTGTTGTTGCCCACCATGTCCCAGTTGCCCTGATCCGTGTAGAACTTGACGGCAAAACCGCGGATATCCCGCTCCGCATCCGCCGCGCCGCGCTCGCCCGCAACCGTGGAAAAACGGGCGAAAACCTCCGTTTTCTTGCCTACTTCGGCAAAGAGCGACGCCTTTGTATAGCAGGTGACGTCATGGGTTACCGTAAAGGTGCCGTAGGCTCCGGAGCCCTTGGCATGCATGCGCCTCTCCGGAATGACTTCCCGATCAAAGTGCGCCAGTTTCTCCTGAAACCAGACGTCCTGCATCAGCATGGGGCCACGGGGACCGGCCGTCAGAGCATGATTGTTGTCGGCTACAGGCGCACCGGTACTGGTAGTCAAAAAGTCGTTCTTATCAGTCATACGCTTTCTCCTGATTTGCGCACCGTGTGGTGCAGTGTACACAACCATTCCAAAAGACACTGATGCGAGGACCATGACATAGGGAAACTTTTTTGTAAATAGTAAAGATTATCATTACTATTTAATATTATTCGTGTTATTCTTTCCGGAAACTTCTGATTCCATTTCATCTCAACCATTTCAAACCGTTGAATTTCCGATGCCCGCGACAAGGCGGACATTCCAGGCGGAGCTTTTTCGTCCGGTCGCATCGAAGGCGCGTATCCGCAGTCTTTCGTATCCCGGAAATGAGCGGATACGGCATGTCTTCCCGGAAAGGGACTATCACGGTCCGAGAGAAATGCCGGTACCATGCATGCTGCCTACGCACCAGACTTCCTTATGGATCCTATCGCCGCATTTCGATGCGAAAAAGGGGCCCCACCGGCATAGCCGGTGGTTCCTCTTGTGCGCCTGTAAGGCT
>JAXVQY010000120.1:0-10641 GCA_037303805.1 bacterium
AACAGGCCGGCCGTCAGATGACCGCCTCGCCCTACGGCGAATGGGTGGCCGCCGCTCCGGCCAAGCGTCAGGCGGCCGAACGCCGTGTGGACAAGCAGCTCGACGAGGAGTGGGACGACACCTACGGCGACCGCATGCAGAAGCTTGTGTTCATAGGTCAGCACATGGACAAAGCCGCCATCTGCGCCGCTCTGGACGACTGTCTGGAAAAATAGCACCTTTTCCTCAAAACTTTCGGGCAGTGCCGTTCCCCTCCTCCGGCGGGGCGTACTGCCCTTTCCTTTTTTCTGCCGGGCACGGAGTCCCTCTCCGGCACAGCAGCTCCCCGCAGCCCGCGCCTCTGCGACAAAAGGCGCTCCGCATCCGGGCTCTGCCGTTTCCTTCAACCCGCGCCATGCGCGGCTCATTTCATTCCCATGCGCAGAAACATCGTTCCCATCACGCTTCTTACCGGCTATCTCGGCGCGGGCAAGACCACGCTGCTCAATCATGTTCTTTCCAATCAGGAAGGCTACAAAGTGGCCGTCATCGTCAACGACATCGGCGAGGTGAACATCGACGCCGCGCTCATTGAAAAAGGCGGCAACGTGGAGATGGAAAGCAGCCTCATTCCCCTGTCCAACGGCTGCATCTGCTGCACGCTCAAGGAAGATCTGATGCAGCAGATTCTCGACCTCATAGCTACCTGCCGCTTCGACTACATTCTCATCGAGGCCAGCGGCATCTGCGAACCCATGCCCATCGCCCAGGCCATCACGCTGGGCGACGAAGTCATGCCCACGGTGTGCCGCCTCGACGGCATCGTCACCGTGGTGGACGCCATGCGCATGGCCGACGAATTCCTGAACGGCGAAAAGCTCCTCGGCGACAACGACGAGGACGACGTGGAAAGTCTGCTCATCCAGCAGATAGAATTCTGCACCACCATCGTGCTCAACAAGGTCGATGAAGTTTCCGCCGAGCAGCTCGCCACGCTCAAGGCCGTGATCCGTCAGCTTCAGCCCGAAGCGCGCATCATCGAGACCAACTACGGCAAGGTGGCCGTGAAGGACATTCTCGACACGCATGCCTTCAACTTCGCCAAGGCGGGAAAATCCGCCGGCTGGATTCAGAGCCTCCAGCAGTTCGACGCCGACAAGGCCGCGCACGACGAGCACGATCATCACGAGCACGAACACCACGCCCACGAGCATCACGAGCATGCTGAAGGCCATTCCCACACCGAGGAATACGGCATTTCCACCTTCGTGTACTTCCGGCGCGCGCCCTTCAATCAGGACAAGTTCAGCGACTTCGTGGAAGCGTCCTGGCCGCAGTCGGTCATCCGCTGCAAGGGACTTTTGTGGTTCAAGAAGAATCCCTCCATGTCGTACATGTTCGAGCAGGCGGGCAAGCAGACCGTGGCCACGCCCTTCGGCCGCTGGATGGCCTCCGCGCCCGCGCAGCAGCGCGAACAGGCCCGCCGCTCGAATCCGGAACTCGACCGCAACTGGGACAGCCGCTACGGCGACCGCATGATCAAGCTGGTCTTCATCGGCCGGCACATGGACGAGAAGGCCGTCTGTGCGGCCCTCGACGCCTGTCTCGCCGAAAAGTAGACGCCGGGCGGACGCGGAAAGCGTCCGCCCCTTTCGTCTGCGGCTCCCGACTTCCGCCTGTCCCCTTCCATAATTATCGGCCGGCTCCTCTTTTATCTCCATGACACTTGTGCTAAGGTGACGTTCATACCGGGACAGTCCGTTTCTCAAGGGTATTCCGAACCTGTCCCGACGGCATCTGGAGCTGATTATGCTGAACGGTTATGATGTGATTGGTGACATACACGGATGTGCGGACAGACTGGAAGCCCTTCTCTCCCGTCTCGGCTATGAGAAGAACGGGGGCGTCTGGAGACATCCGGACCGGATGGTCATTTTTCTCGGCGACTACATCGACCGGGGGCCGCAGATTCTGGAAACGCTGACCATAGTCCGCAACATGCGCGAAGCCGGTTCCGCGGAATGCCTCATGGGCAACCATGAATTCAACGCCGTGTGCTGGAACACCCCCTATCCCGACAGACCCGGCGAATATCTCCGCGGGCATGAGGACAGGCACAAGGTGCAGCATGCCGCCACGCTGGAACAGCTCGCGGGATGCTATCAGCCCTGGATACGCTGGATGCGCACCCTGCCCCTGTGGCTGGAACTCGGCGATCTCGGCGGCGACTGGAACCGTCTGCACATGGTGCATGCCTGCTGGGCTCCCGAAGCCATGCACGTGCTGCTCAGCGACGAAGGCGGCAGGGAAAGCCTGCTCACCGGGCGCAAGGATGCGCCGCGTCTCACCGAGGCGGGCTATCTGCGTGCCGGAGCCGATCAGAACAGCCGCGAATACAAGGCTGTGGAAATGCTGCTCAAGGGACCGGAAATGCCCCTGCCGCAGGGCGCGACCTTCGTGGACAAGGACGGTCGGGAAAGAGACCGCATCCGCGTCAAATGGTGGCAGGGGACGGGAAAAACCTGCCGGGACATGGCTCTCGTGGGCTGCGACGCCCTGGCGTCCATCCCTGAAGACGCCCGCCCCGAAGACGACGCCTGGCAGGCCATCGAGGTGGAATATCCCACCTTCTTCGGTCACTACTGGCGCAGTCCCGGCGAAGCCATCCGTCTGTACGCGCCGTCCGTGGCCTGTCTGGACTTCAGCGCCGTGGAAGGCGGACCTCTCGTGGCCTACCGCTGGAATCGCGGCGACACCTGTCTGCGGGACGACCGTTTCGTCTGGGTGGGCAAGGACGCGGACACCTCATCGCGTTCCAAGCGCATTTTCTTCCCCTGACATGTCCCTGCCGCGCCGACAGGCTCCGGCCGGAGCCTGAAGCGACAGGCATGTTCCCCCGTTCCGAAAAGAAAAGCTCCCGAAAAAACGGGAGCTTTCTTTGTATCCGGCGTACGGCCAATCACTTCTTCGGCACGGCGCCCACGCACCGGACGGGGCCGGAAAGGGGACCTGTTTCCTTTCCGGCCGTGCGCCTTTCCCCTGCCAGACGGAAAAGCGCGCCGTCCCTGTGCCTTTGCCGGGAACCGGCGGAATTCGTCGCTAGAAACGCAGATCGCGTTCTCCGGCCTCCAGTCTTCTGAGATACTCTTCCGTCCTGGCTCTGCGGCTGTCCCGGGAAATGCGGGCAAGCTCGTCGGCTATCATTCTGTCGCCGAGGGCGCGGAGCTCGTCGTCGGCGTAGTCGAGCAGATATTCCTTGAACGTCAGCATGGCGTTGGGCTGACAGCAGTTGCTGATCTCGCCGCTCTTGGCCAGCGGCATGAAGCGGTCGCCGGTGCGGCCGGAGCGGTAACACGCCGTGCAGAAACTCGGCAGGTATCCGTCGCGGACAAGGCCCTTGAGCACGTCTTCGGGCCTGCGCTCGTCGGCCAGGTGGAACTGCGGCGCCTCACCCGGCACCGTGCGGCCGGGATGCGCGTATCCGCCCACGCCCACGCAGGAACCCGCACTCATCTGGGACATGCCGATGTCGAGCAGTTCGCGGCGGAATTCGGCGGACTCTCTGGTGGTGAGTATCATGCCCGTATAGGGCACGGCCAGGCGGGTGACGGCGATGAGATGCTTGAAGTCCCTGTCGTTCACCAGCTTGTAGGCGGAATAATCCACGCCCTCGGCCGGAAGCAGACGGGGGAAGGATATGGTATGCGGACCCACTCCGGCCACGGCCTCAAGATGCTCCGCATGCATGAGCAGGCCCATCACCTCGTAATGCCAGTCGTACAGACCGAAAAGCACGCCGATGCCCACATCGTCCAGACCGCCCTCAAGCATGCCGCGGTCCATGGCTTCGGTATGCCATTCATAATTGGCCTTGGGGCCGCCCATGTGCATGAATTCATACGTGGGCTTGTGGTAGGTTTCCTGGAAAAGAATGTAGGTGCCGAGTCCCGCGTCCTTGAGCTTGCGGTAGTTCTCCGCCGTGGTGGCGGCAATGTCCACGTTCACGCGGCGGATGGCGCCGTTGCGCAGCTTCGTGGTGTAGATGGTGTGCATGCACTCGAGGATGTAGTCGATGGGACAGTTGCGGTCGTCCTCGCCGGCCTCCAGCAGAAGACGCTTGTGACCGAGCTGTTCCAGCGCCAGCACCTCTTCCCGCAGCTCTTCCTGAGAGAGCTTGCGCCGCACGGTCTTGTTGCTGGCATGGAAGCCGCAGTAGCGGCAGTTGTTCACGCAGTAGTCCGAAAGATACAGCGGCGCGAACATCACGATGCGGCGTCCGTAAATGTGTTCCTTGATCTCGCGGGCCAGCGCATGGATGCGGCTCAGCGTCTCGTCGTCATCCACGTACAGCAGCGCGGCAGCCTCGCGGTGCGTCAGGCCGCGGTACTCGCGGGCCTTGTTCAGAATGCGCTCGACCGCGCTTCTGTCGGAAGAAAGCCTTCTGCCTTCCTCCAGAGATTCCAGTATTTCGGCATGATCAATGAACTCGTTGGAATCGAGCGAGCGTACATTGTACATATATCCCCCGGCGGATCTCCTCCGCCCCGGCTTCGGCCGGCCCGTGGCAGTACTGCCGTTCATCATGGCGCACAAAAAAAGGCGCCTACCCGTCAAGGAAAGGCGCCCGGCAGTCGACAGCATCCGCACGATCGCGGAGGACGGACGGGAACAGCACAGACCTTTCTGCTCGGAACAGGTCGTCGACACGCCCTCTTCGCAGTCGGGATACCGTAACAAAAGCCGCAACGTGCGGCGAAGACCTCCCGGAAGATGAATCCGCCGGTCGGACGAGGGAATCATACGCTTTCCGGGCCGGGAGGCAAGCATTTCCTTCGCGCCCGCCTCCCCGTCCCCCTTCCGGAACGCGGAAACAGCGGCCTTGACAACCGGGGCCGTTCCTGAAACTCTCCGTCTGACCGGGTACGAAACGCCTGTTCCGAAAACACCCGGAGCACGACTCCGCCTTCCCGCCGGAAGGCCTTTTCAACAGGAGAAAAACCATGGAAGAAAACCGCCTCGGCATCATCGGCATCATCGTGGAAGACATCGAGGCCTCCGCCGCCCTGAACGCCATTCTGCATGAATACTCCGACATCATCGTCGGCCGTCTGGGCATCCCCTACCGCGACAGGGGCGTCTCCATCATTTCCATCGCCGTGGACGGCAGCAACGAAGCCATTTCCGCCATGACCGGCAAGATCGGACAGCTGGAACACGTGTCCGTGAAGTCCGTCATCACCAAAATGTAGCCGTCGTTTCCGCGCAGCAGAAAGCCCGCCGGTCCTCGTGTTCCGGCGGGCTTTCTGCATGCAGGACTCCGGGGAAAACGGCGGGGGCATCGGTTTATTTTCCCCGGAAAAAGTCCTATGGTCGTGACGAATTTACGCCCCAGGAGCCATCATGCGAGAAATTTCCGTCGAACTCATACGCGATACCGTGGCAAGACTGGCCGTTGAAGCCTGCTGCCGACTCCCCGAATCCACGCTGAACGCCATGCGCACCGCCCGGAAACTCGAACTTTCCCCCACCGGACGCGACGTCCTCGACCAGCTCATCCGGAACGCGGACATAGCGGCCGCGGAAACGGCCCCCATCTGTCAGGATACCGGCCTGGCCGTGGTCTTTGCCGAGATCGGGCAGGACGTTCACATCACCGGAGGACTTTTCGAAGATGCCGTCAATCAGGGCATCGCCAAGGGCTACACCGAAGGCTATCTGCGCAAGTCCTCCGTGGAGGAACCGCTGTTCGAACGCAGAAATACCGGCGACAACACCCCCGCCGTCATCCACACGCGCCTCGTGGCCGGAGACCGCATCACGCTCCGCCTCGCCCCCAAGGGCGCGGGCAGCGAAAACAAGGGCGCCCTGTACATGCTCGTGCCCGCCGACGGTCTGGAAGGCGTGAAAAAGGCCGTGATCGAGACCGTGCGCCACGCCGGAGCCAGCCCCTGCCCGCCCATGGTCATAGGCGTGGGCATAGGCGGCAACATGGAACTGGCCTGTCTGTGCGCCAAAAAGGCCTGCGCCCGCGACATCGAAAGCCGCAATCCCGATCCCCGCTACGCCGCGCTGGAAGACGAGCTTCTGGAACTCGTGAACAGACTCGGCACCGGCCCGGCCGGTCTGGGCGGAAGCACCACGGCCTTCAAGGTCAACGTGGAATTCTGCGCCACGCACATCGCCAGCCTTCCCGTCGCCGTGAACATCAACTGCAACGCCGCGCGTCATGCCGAAGCCGTGCTGTAAGGAATACGCCATGCCCTCCACTCATCATCTGGTCACGCCCCTTTCCAAAGACGACATCCGCAGGCTGCACATCGGCGACCTCGTGTTCATCAGCGGCACCGTGTACGCCGCGCGCGATGCGGCGCACAAGCGCATGATCGAAGCCCTCGACAGAGGGGAATCCCTGCCCTTCGATCCCAAAGGTCAGCTCATCTACTACGTGGGCCCCACGCCCGCAAAACCGGGCAAGCCCATCGGCTCCGCCGGGCCCACCACCTCCGGCCGCATGGACGCCTACGCTCCCCGCCTCATGGATCTGGGACTGGCGGGCATGATCGGCAAGGGCAACCGCTCCCGGGCCGTCATGGATTCCGTCCGGAAGAACGTGTGCGTCTACTTCGCCGCCACCGGAGGCGCGGGCGCCCTCATCTCCCGCTGCATCACGTCGTATACCGTGCTGGCCTGGCCGGAACTCGGTCCGGAAGCCCTCGCGGCCATGACCGTGGAAAACTTCCCCGTCACCGTGGTGGCCGACTGCTTCGGCGGCGACCTGTACGAGGAAGGGAAAAAGCCCTATCAGAGCATCTAGCCGCCGGGAGATCCTCCGGGCCTCCCCGGCATTCCCGGCGCTTCCCGGCGTTTCGGCACCTTGCGGGCCGCACTCCGCTCTTTTCGGCTGCGCTCCGGGGCGTGCGCGGGGCGTCCTTGCAGCTTCTCCGGCGTGTGTCCGGCCCGATCCCGGCACTCTCCGACCTTTCCCCGGCCGCGCCCCGGCGGGTGCGGCCTTTTGCCGGCAGGTCGAAACCTGCTCCGGCATTCCCCCTCCTCCCCGGTACTTCCCGGCGTTTCGGCACCTTGCGGCCCGCCTCCGGGCTTCCCCGGAGCTTTCCGACCCGCACTCCGGGTATGAAGATCCCTTTCCGAACCTTCACGGACGCTCCTTCCGCCACGCGGCAGGGGCGTCCTTTTTTTACCGGCGCCGCGGAGGGGGTCCCTGCCGAAAGCCGCCTGTCCCGCAAGCGCCTTTTCAAGGCCGGATGCATGAAGGCATCGTGCGCCGTGACACGGCCCTGTTCCCGTCGCGTCGGGAAGGTGCGGGACAAGGATGAAGGCGTCTTTCGTTGCGGGCATCTTGCCCTGTTAATATTTTCCTTCACAAAATTATAAAGAAAATGACACAGAAAAATTCTCATGCTTGACTGTAAAGATTTTATGAACTTATATTACAGAAAATCAGCTTTTTTCCCACGATCAACGCCCGGCGGTACCCATGGCCGACATGCTCTTCTTCGACAGGCAGGACAGGGAGCTGATGCGGATGATCAACACGATCATCGACTACGGCCCTTCCTCCGACCTCGAACACAAGATATTCAACGCAAGGCTGCACCCTCACGGCATTCTGAACCTGACGACCACGCATGAATTCCGCATGGCACAGGCCGTCATCAATCTTCTCGGCAGTCTGACCAAGGCGGGGCCTGCCGAAGACCGCCTGGCGGCGCTGCGCACGCTGCATGACGAAGTGCTTCACAGTGCGCAGACCACCTTCCGCTTCAACACCGGCCGCGTCCTCATTCAGATCATGAAGGCCATCATCCGTTCGCGGGACGACGAGGACACCCAGCTCAGGCTGATTCACGATTTCCGCAAGGCGGCTTCCGGCAATCCGCGCATCGTGCGGGAATTTCTTACCCGGCATCATCTCATGGAAATGCCCGAGGAATGGAATCAGCTCACCATGGACCACCATGTCCACGACGCCAACACCAAGGGCCGCAAGAACGCCACGTTCCTCATCATGGACGCCTGGGTCAAGGGCATCCGCCATCTTACCGTGGTCTATTACAACTACGTGGAGCTCGAGGTCGCCAGAGAACTGCTGAGTGCGGCCGCCATCATGGGGATATCCGTCCGCATCGGGCTGGAATTCTGCGCCGCGTTCCGGGGACGCTACGTCAACTTCATCTGGGCGCCGCGCGGTTTCTCCGACGTCGAGGACTTTCTGGAATTTCTGTCCTCGGAACCCATGCAGACGTTTTTCGAGGAGGGGCGCAAGGCTTCCCGGTGGATTCAGGGGCATGTCATGGCCACTCTGGAGGAATGGAACCGCCGCCATGCTCCGGCGCTGAACCGGGATCTGGGCATTCCGGTCACGACGCTGGATCCCGAGGCCTTTCTCGCCTTCGTGGGCAACGGCCAGCCTTCCCTGCGGCATCTGGCGGAATTCGCCCACAAGATGCTGCTGCCCCGCTTCAAGTCGAAGATCGACGACCTGACCATGGAACTGGAGGAAGCCGACGACGAACGCCGGGCCGAGCTGTTCCGGCGCATACGCCGCATGGACGCCTTCACGCCTTCCGTCATTCACGACAGCTGCCTCGCCCCGGAATGCAATCCCGGCCTGCCATCGCCGGAAGAGCCGCCTCTTTCCCCGGACGATCCCAGGCCGCCGCTGCTGCATCTGACGGTACCGCAGCTGCTCGAACGGCTGGCCTCGCTGCGCAGCGGCTACCGCATCACGCTGCAGCTGGCCGGACTGACGGCCGAGGACGTGCTGGAAATACTCTGGGACGGCCAGGGATTCATCACCCATCTGGAACTTTTCAACGTCAAGGAATGGCACGACGGCAATCTGCCCCATCTCAAGGAAATCAACGAGTTGCAGGTCGCCATCAACAAAGGCGACGTCATGCGGCTCAAGCGCATCCTGCGCGGCATGCTCCAGCACTTCGACTGTGAATGTTCCGACGATTCGCAGGCGCGCTGTGCAAAATTCCGGGCCATTCTTGCCGACATCCCCGCGCTTCAGGCCCTCTACCGCTACGCGCCGCTGGCCAGTCACATGGGGACGGACTCCACAAGCCATCTCGGCAACCGCTACGGCATGGGCCTCGCCGTTCCCGAGACCCTGCCCGGTTCGGCCCGCAAGCGTCTGAAGGGCAACAAGTACATCAGTTCCGTCACGCTGCCCGTACGTCTCCAGCTCTGCTACCGGGAGGAATATCATCCGCGCGGCCATGTTCCGCCGCTTCTTTCCGGAATCCGGCGGACCCTGGGACTCGTCAAATGCGGCATGCGCCGCAAGCGGGAATGGGAGCCCCTGTACGAGGATGTCCGCATCGAACAGCCGGGCAACCTCATCACCATGGGCGGCCTCACCATGGAAAAATCCAACGGGCTCACCGACCGCAAGGACATTTTTCCGGATCAGGACCGGGAAAGGGTCGGAAAGGACTATCTCAACACCACGGTCTCCAATGTGCTGAAAGTGCTCCTGGGCTTCATTCCCGCCCTGCTCACCTTCCTGAACACGCAGGAATGGTGGGTGCTGGCCTGGCTGGGCGCGCCCATCTGGTTCGGCATCACCGGGGTGCGCAACGTCATTCAGGCCGTCATCGCGGGCGGCGGCATACACAAGAACATGCTGCTGTCATGGAAGAACTTCGTGAACTGGTCGAGAGTCTGCGACTCGCTCATGTACACGGGCATTTCCGTCATCCTGCTGGAGGGGCTCACACGCAATCTGCTGCTCAGCCGCGTGCTCGGTCTCAACGTGGAAACCGCTCCGTTCCTGGTCTTTTCCATCATCGCGCTGGCCAACGGCATCTACATATCCTCGCACAACATCTACCGCGGCTTCCCGCGGACGGCCGTCATCGGCAATTTCTTCCGCAGCGTGCTGGCCATTCCCGTGGCCATGCTCTACAACTCCGTCCTGTACGCGCTCTTTCCGCTCATCGTCAGCATGCCTCCGGAACAGATTCTCATTCCGGCGGCGGCCATCGTCTCGAAATTCGCCTCCGACACCGTGGCGGGCGTCATTGAATCCGTGGCCGACAGGCGCAACAACTACCGGCTGCGCGGCTGGGACTACCGGACCAAGATCAAGCAGATGTTCGACTGCTACACGCGCCTGGAACTGGCCTTTCCCGACAGGGACATGCTCGCCCTGCTCGCCCAGCCGCGGGAATTCATCCGCTTCACGAAGCAGGAGCACGCCCGCGCTTCAGGTGGAAAGCATCGTCAACGCCCTGGATCTCATGTACTTCTGGTACTATCAGCCCTGTGCCCGGCAGACTCTGCAGACCATGCTGAAGGCCATGACGCGGGAAGAGCGCGTGGTGCTGGCCCGATTCCAGAGCATACTGCTCAACGTGCAGGACGTGTGTCAGCTCTTCGTGGACGGCATGCTCGGCATGAACTTCTCCCGCGCCCTCTCCTTCTATCTGGACAACTACGAGGACTACATCGAAACCATCGCCCGCTGCTGCTCCGCCTTCGACGTGAGGCATCATCACGGCAGATCCGGGCGGCACAAGTGTCCCGGGGACGGGGAAGCGGCTTCCGCTCCGGAGCACGACGGAGAACAGGCGTAAGGCATAAAAGGGGCCCCACCGGCATAGCCGGTGGTTCCTCTTGTGCGCCTGTAAGGCT
>JAXVQY010000121.1:0-9536 GCA_037303805.1 bacterium
CGGCGCTCACGTCGGGAATGAAGCGGTCCTTGGTGCCTCCGCCGCGGGTCCAGCGCTGACTGTCCACAAGTTCCACATGATTGCTGTTGTAATACGTCTGCCGCACGCCGCCGGTCAGAATCATGGAAGCGCCGGGCAAATTCACGGGGACGCTCAGCTCGGGATGAATTTCGGTGCGCAGACCGCGGATGCCCTTGGCACGGTACTCGTAGGTGCTCGACACTTCGCCCTGGAGTTCGAACGGCAGGTCTTCCAGAAGGCGTCCCTTGAACAGATAGGCGTTCACGGGAAGGCGCTGAACCGTGGTGTCCTCGCTGTGCGGCGTGTTGCCGTGACCGAGCGCGGGATTCTGCTCGTAGCGGAAGCCCACGGACACCATGAAGCGGTCCCAGTCGCGATACACGAAGCCTTCGCTTATGCGGTTCTTGTCCACTTCCTGAAGGTCGCGGCCGAACATGCCGTAGAGATCATCGCGGGAATGGTTGAAGCCCGTGCGCATGTCGCGGAACTGGCGCAGGAAGTTCTGATCGGATACGTAGTCGAGGTTGTAGCGGTAACGCCATTCCGAATCGCCCAGAGAGCCGTCGCCCATGCCGCGCAACCAGTAGCGTTCCTCATTGGTATTGATCTTGCCGTCGGTATCGTTGACGGGGTCGCCGGATTCCGTGCGGAAGGAGTGCTTGTCGTACAGCGCGTCGAACGCCAGCCATGTCTTGTCCTGATCGCGGGTATGGGAGCGGTATTCAAGACTGGGCATGAATCCGACCTTGCTCATGTAGGTGGAGTAGAAGGTCAGATCGCGGCTCTGATCAATGACGTGGAAATACGGTACGGAAATGAAGGCGCCGTTCAGGCTGCTGTATCCGAGATCGGGCATGAGCAGACCGGACTGACGGGTCGTCTTGGCGGGAAGCACCAGATAGGGCGATTCCATGAACGGCACATCGAGAATGTTCAGTGTGGTGTGAGACAGCTTGGCGTAACCGTCGATCTCGATTTCCGCCTGATCCGCGGACAGGGACCACGCCGGAAGATCGCCGTCACAGGCCGTGACCTTGGCATCCTTGAACACGTATCTGTCGCCGAAGAGCTTGTCCACCTTCTGACCGGTCACATACATGTGAGGTCCGGCGATGAATATGGAGCCGTTCTTCAGCCATCCGGTACGGGACGTCAGATCGAATTCCGCCTCGGAGGCGTTCAGCATGTCCCGGCCCATGCGGGCTTCCACATTTCCCTGAACAAAAATCCAGTTGGTCGTGGTGTAGTAGCGCGCGAAGTCCGCCTTCATGTAATCTTCACCGCGCTGAAGCAGTACGCTGCCCTTTGCCTCGACGATGACGCCGTCATCAAGACTGACGAGGTTGTCGGCGTTGAGCGTCCACGGCAGTTCGCCGCGCGTGGTCAGAGATTTCTGCCCTCCGTTCTGCGCCGCGAACGCGGGAGAGGAAAGACAGATCAGAGCCGTCAGTACGGCCAGAAGCATGCGATACAACGATGAGGAGAAAGCAAAAGGAAAAAACACGGCATATTCCGGGTTGCAAGACAGGGAAAGAGGCGGTAGAGGCAGGAACGGAACACAAAAAAGACATGCGCCGGACACACCGGTCGTCTTTTCAGCTGAAAGCTGATTTTCCATAGCATACAACTTGAGCGAAAAAAAGCCCCCGAACCGGGCTTAACGCCGAACGCCTCCACCAGAACCGGGAGCCCTGCCATGATAGAGCCTTCATGCCATGTCCATATCAACTGGAACAACTTTCGCCGCAATATCGGCATACTGATGCAGCGGGGTCACGATCTGATGCCCGTCATCAAGGCGGACGCCTACGGACACGGCGTCGCAAAGGCCGCCGCAGAACTGGAGGCCCTGGGCATCGGCTGGGCCGCGGCAGGGACGCTGAAGGAAGCCGCCGCGGTACGCGACGCCGGATTTTCCGGTCACATCGTTTCCCTGCTCTGCCGGGTTCCCGACCGGGACGACGTGCGTCTTGCGCTGGAAAAGCATCTCTCCCCGCTCGTGCACAACCGGGAAGGTCTGCATGCCGTCCGGGACGCCGTGCGTTCGCTGCACGCGGACAGAGCTCTGGAGATAGCCGTCAAGGTGGATACCGGCATGGGGCGTCTCGGCTTTGCTCTGGAAGACATGGAAAAGGTCGCGGACTTTCTGGCCGAAACGCCCGAACTTTCCCCGATCATACAGGTTTCCCACTTCGCCGTGGCCGACGATCCGTCGGAAGGCGCCTACACGCAGAGACAGTGCGACATTTTCTATCGCGCGGCCGACATCATGCACCGCCGCTTCCCGGACATGCGCTGTTCTCTCGGCAATACGGCGGGTCTGGTGGAAAGCGTCACGAAGGACGACGATGTCTGCCGTCCGGGCCTTGCGCTGTACGGCTACGATCCTCTGCACGGCACGTCGCATGAGGGTATCTGCGGACCGCTGCTGCCGGTCATGGAGGTTTCCGCGCCCCTCATCAGCGTGCATCCGCTTCACAAGGGAGAAAGCGCAGGCTACGGCCGCACCTATACCGCGGATTCGGAGCGTCTCGTCGGCTGGGTGGCCATCGGCTATGCCGACGGATACCGCCGCAATCCCGCTCCCGGTACCTGCATGTGCATAAACGGCGTGCGCGTTCCGGTCATCGGCAGAGTGGCCATGCAGATGACCTGCGTGGATCTCACGGATCTTCCCGTTCCGCCCGCGCCCGGCGACGAGGTGTACATCCTCGGCGGCCCCGGCAATGCGGTCAGTGCCCAGGAACTGGCGGACTGGTGGGGAACCATTCCCTACGAAGTCACCTGCCTGCTGGGCAAAAACAGAATCGACTGATTCCGGAAGCGTCCCGGCTCCCGTCAGGCCTTCCGCCGGCAGGGCACGGGACTTTTCCGCAACGGAAGGACATAAGAAAAGGGGGCCGCAGCCCCCTTTTCCTTTATACTTCGAGCGAACCCCGATAGGCGTTCAGATCCTCGATGCCGAGATCCGCACAGAGCAGCGGAAGTTCGCGGATGATGCGGAAAATGGTGCCGGGATCGCTGAAATTCGCGGTTCCCACGGCCACGGCATGAGCTCCGGCCAGCAGAAATTCCAGCACGTCGCGCGCCGAACGTACGCCGCCCACACCGATGACGGGCACCTGAACCTCACGGGCGATTTCCCATACGCAGCGCAGGGCAAGGGGCTTGATGGCCGGACCGGAGAGCCCGCCGATGACGCTGCCGAGCATGGGACGACGTGTCGTGATGTCCACGGCCATGCCCTGAATGGTGCCTATGCAGGAAATGATGTCGGCGCCCGCGGCCTCCACGGCCTTGGCCACTTCCACGATGTCCATGATCTGCGGAGAGAGCTTGGCGATGACGGGCTTTGTTCCCGCGGCGCGCTTCACGGCATTCACGGCGCGGGCGGCCGTCACGGGATTCTGACAGAAACGCTGACCGGCACGATGGTCGTTGCGGCAGGAAAGGTTCACTTCCAGAGCCGCCACGCCGCGTTCCCCGGAAAAAACGGAGGCCAGAGCGGCGAATTCGTCCACATTGGAAGCGTTGAGATTGGGAATGACCGGCACTTCCTGCCAGGGCAGTTCCGGCAGCACGGTATTCACGAAATACTCGGCGCCGTCGTTCTGGGTTCCCACGGCACTCAGCATGCCGGACGGAGTTTCCGCCACGCGGGGCATGGGAGCTCCGGCGCAGGGATGGAGCGTCAGACCGTTGGTGATGATGCCGCCGAGCTGGGTGATGTCGCCGTAGGGACGGTATTCAAGACCGCTGCCGAAGGTACCGGAAGCGCTGAGCAGAGGATTTTTAAGTTCCAGACGTCCGTCGACGAGAGATACGCGAAGGTCCATCATATTCTCCTTTCTTCCGGCAGGACGGCATGAAGATCAATATCGGAAGCCCAGAACACCGGGCCGCTGGTGCAGGTCTGCACGGGCAGTCCTGCGCGGACGGGATCGGGCCAGTGCTTTGAGGTGATGGTGGTGCATCCGAGGCACGCCCCCGTACCGCAGGCCATGCGCTCTTCCAGAGAAAGCTGTGTGGGCAGATCGAGCTCCAGCGCCCTTTCCCACACGCGCTTCAAAAAAGGCATGGGCCCGCAGGCCAGGCAGATGCCTCCGTGTTCCTTGTACTCCACCATCTTTTCCCGCACCACGCGATGGAACAGTTCCAGTTCCTCGGGGGTGCGATCGCGCATGTTTTCCATCTCCATGCGGGCGGCCATGGCATCGGTGGGATAGTTGTTGCTCGGCAGACCGTGGCCGAACAGCATGAACAGACTGGCCGGCGCAGGATGAACGTCGGCATATCCGGCAAAGGGAGCAATGCCGACGCCGCGGGCAAGCAGCAGCGTGGGGGTATCGGGCCGCATTTCAAAGCTGGTGCCGAGAGGCCCCCAGACCACGACTCTGTCGCCGCTCTTCAGACGGGAAAGCCGGTCGGTGCCGGGACCGAGCACACGGAAAAACAGCACGAGACTCTGAGACGTGACCCGGCAGATGGAAAGAGGCCGGGCCCATGTCGTGCCCTCGCAGTCCTGCACGGGGCGCAGCATGATGAGCTGGCCTGGACGCCAGCTTTTCCACGCCGGGCGTTCCAGCGTCAGCGCGTAGAAACGGTAGATGCCCGCGGGTCCGGCCACGGGCTGGCCGAAGGGGACATTGTCCGTCACCGTCAGTTCTGTGCGAACAGGGGAAATCATGGAGGGCCTCCGCAAGTGTTTTTCTTTATATGTATCCGATCTTATTCCCGGTCAAGGGCAAGCCCTCCCCTTCCGCAACGAAGCTCTACCACACGCCGTGCTCGTAAAGAATCTTCACTCCTATGCCGATGAGCACCAGCGCACCGAGAACGGACACCTTGTTGCCGAGGATGTCGGAACCGCCGAGAAGGCGTCCCAGCTTCACGCCCGCAGCGGTGACGGCGGCGCAGACAAGACCGATGATCACGGCGGGCCCCCACACGGAAACACCGATCATGGCAAAGGAAAGTCCCACGGCCATGGCGTCTATGCTGGTGGCCACGGCCAGCATGATCAGCTGAAGTCCGCGGGTAGGATCTCCGGAACGCTTTTCCTCCTCCTCGCCGAACCAGGCTTCACGGAGCATGTTCAGCCCCACGAGCGTGAGCAGGGCAAAGGCGATCCAGTGATCCCACGCCTCGATGTAGCTGCGTACGGAAAGTCCCAGAGCCCATCCGATGACGGGCATGAGAAACTGAAACAGTCCGAAATGGAAGGACAGGCGGAAATAATGTCTCCAGGTGACGGAGGGCAGCGTCGCTGCCGCGGAGACGGACACGGCAAAGGCGTCCATGGCCAGAGCAAGCGCAATGGCGAAAACGGTGAAAAATGTCACGATATACTCCGGGTGTTGATTGGCGCATTATACATATCCGCCGCCCCGGCACAAGAGCTTGTGCAGAATATCGGTCTGGGATAGGATAGAATGTATCCAAAAGAATCAAAGGATCTTCCGACATGTCTGAACCTTATCTGACCATAACCCCGCTGGGTGGTCTCGGCGAAATCGGCATGAACTGTCAAAAATGGCAGACCGACCAGGGGGTAGTGCTGATAGACTGCGGCCTGATGTTTCCCGACGACGCGCTTCTCGGCGTCGACGTCGTCATTCCCCGGCTGGAATCCGTGTTCACCGAGGGGGAAACGGTACTGGGCATCATTCTCACCCACGGACACGAAGATCACATAGGCGCCCTTCCCTGGCTGCTGCTTCAGTACAAGAGCCTGCGAGGCATACGCATTTACGGCTCACCCTTCACCATTGCCCTCGTGGAACACAAACTCGGCGAACACGGCCTGCTCGACAGAGTCGAACTCATGGCCATGCCTGCCTATTCCACGGTCACGCTGGGCAGCCTGACCTTCCGTTTCATTCCCGTATATCATTCCATTCCCCAGTGCTACGCCCTGGCCGTGGAAACCCCCGTGGGCAAGATCCTTCACACGGGAGACTTCAAGCTCGACGCCGCTCCTCTGGACAATGAGGAAATCTGCAATCCCGTGGCCGATTTCGCCGACTTCGCCCGCGAAGGGGAAAACAAGGGCATACGTCTTCTTCTGGCCGACTCCACCAACGTGGAAAATCCCGGCCACTCCCTGCCGGAACGGCAGGTGCGCGACGATCTCGACGCCATATTTTCGGAAGTGAAGGGCCGCATCATCATAGCGCTGTTCTCCAGCCACATAAGACGCATACGAACCGTACTCGAGCTGGCGAAAAAATACCGCCGTTCCGTGCTGGTCAGCGGCCGCAGCCTTTCCACCAACATCGAAAAGGCCGTGGAACTCGGTCTTCTCGAACAGCCGGACAATCTCTACAGCGAAGCCGCCGGTTTCCCCGAACTCGATCCCGGACAGACCGTGGTCCTCGCCACGGGCACCCAGGGAGAAGCCCTTTCGGCGCTGGCCCGCATCGCCAGAGGAGAACATCGTCAGCTTTCCCTGCACGAGGGAGACACGGTCATCATGTCCTCGCGTGTGATTCCCGGCAACGCCCGGGCCATTTCCAAGGTGCTCAATCAGATCTACCGACTCGGCGCCGAAGTCTATCACGATCCCGGCAGAACCGTGCACGCCACGGGCCACGCCTGCCGCGCAGAACTCAAGGAGATCATCGAGACCATACGTCCGGAGTATTTCATCCCCGTGCACGGTGAATACCGTCACCTGGCGCTTCACGCCCGTCTTGCCGAAGAATGCGGCGTCTCGCACGATCACATCAAGATCATCGAGGACGGTCAGCCCGTCACCTTCACGGCCGATGCCATACGCATGGAAGATCCCGTTTCCGTGGAATCGGTCATGGTGGACGGCAAGGGCGTGGGCGACGTGGGCCGCATGGTTCTCAAGGAACGGCGCATCCTCGGCGGCGAAGGCCTCGTGGCCGTGGTGCTCGTCGTCGCCGAGGAAACCGGCGAGGTGCTGCACGGTCCGGAAATGATTTCCCGCGGCTTCGTGTTCGAGCAGCAGTACAGCCACCTGCTCGAAGACGCCAAGTGTCTCGTGCTCGATCAGCTCGAATCCACCAATCCCAACGATATAACCAAGCTCTCCGACCGCATACGCTCCAGCCTGCGCCGCTTCTTCCGCGACGTGCTCGGTCGCGATCCCATCGTGGTGCCCATCGTCACGCAGATCTGACGCCCCAGGCCCGCGGATTTTCTGCCCGATACGGCCCGGAACTGTTCCGCAGTTCCGGGCCTTTTTGTCTCCGCCGCTTCCCGACCTTCACCGCAAAAAGGTCTCCAGCCCTCCGAAGCCCGCTTTCTCTCCCCTTTCTCCCGCCAAGAACGACGACTCCGCAGCGCCGTTTTCTCCCGCCTGTGCAAAAAACGTCACCGGCGAAGCCTCCTTGCTCCCGGCAGGCATGAAGCCCCGGCTGAGGTCTCCGGCTTCCACGCCTGACGGCGGCTCCTTCCCCCCAGACAGAGGCCGCCCGCTCAGCTCTCTCCCCCACAACGCCTTCCCGTGGCTTTTCTAGACGAACCGGTAAAAGCTCAGTACAGCCTTCACAGCCTTTCCGTTCAGCTGCGGCATTTTCCTTGACTTTGATTTGACATCGAACTAAATACCTTTTGATTAGACATCAAACCAAAACTCGCAACGACTCAGGAGTCTTCCCATGTCCAAAAGCGCCGCCACACTCTCCCTGGAAAAAAGACGCGATCAGCTCACTCCCCATATCGTACGGCTCAGCGCACACGCCTGGCTCAGCGTGGCCGAAGACGTATCCAACATCGGCATGATCGTCGGCAAAGACGGCATCATTCTCATCGACACCGGCATGATACCGGACTGCGCCGCACGCACGCTGGAAAAATTCCGCGAGATTGCCCCTCTCGCTCAGTATCCGATCAAGGCCGTCATCTACACGCACGGTCACGGCGACCACACCGGGGGATCGCCGGTATTCTGCGCCGAAGGGAAAAAGCCCGACATCTGGGCACGGGACAATTTCGGTTCCGAAGTGGTGCCCTTCGAAAGGGCAGGACTTATGCCGCTGTTCAAGGCCCGAGGCGCAAGACAGGGCGGCTTCCGCCTGCCCCCGGAAAAACGCATCAGCAACGGCATTGCCCCCATCCGCTACCCCAGCGCGGGAGGAGCCATCTTCAGCGGCAGGACGGGAGCCGTCATGCCCGATCACTTTTTCCGCGGCGAAAGCATGACCCTGGCCGCCGCAGGGGTGGAAGTGCAGCTTTTTGCCGCACCCGGCGAGACAGACGACGCTCTCTCCGTCTGGTTCCCGGAGGAAAAGGTGCTCTTCTGCGGCGATGATCTGTACCGGTCCTTCCCCAATGTCTACCCCGTGCGTGGTACGGGCAACAGAGACATTCCGACATGGTGTGCCAGCCTGAAACGCATGGCGGAGCTGAACGCCGAAGTGCTGGCCCCCGGTCATACCGATCCTTTTTTCGGCCGGGAAAACGTGCTTGAAGTTCTGACCCGCTATCGCGAAGCCATGGAATACGTCTTCGAAAAAACCGTGGAAGGCATGAATGCAGGACGGACTCCGGACGAGCTTGCCGAAGAAATCCGGCTGCCCGACCGACTGGCGAAACTCGATTATCTGGAAGAAGTCTACGGCAATGTCGCATGGACGGTACGCCATGTCTTCAACAGTCTCGTCGGCTGGTTCGACGGCAATCCTCTGCACCTGTCGACCTTCACCCCGCGGGAGGAGGCGCTCCACATCATGGCTCTTGCCGGAGGAGAAGGCGCCCTTCGCAGAAAGGCAAAAACGGCGCTGGAACAGGGAGATGTTGTCTGGGCCGCCCGACTTGCCGACTACCTGCTTGCTCTCAGACCGGGCAAAAAGGAATTTCTGCTGCTCAAGGCGGAATCTCTTGAAATTCTCGGCGAAACCATGCTTACGGCCACGGGCCGCAACTACACGCTGACCACGGCTCAGGAACTGAAACAAGCGGCGCAGAGAAACTGAAAAATCAGGGCCGGGATGACGCTGCCGGACAGTGTCTCTGCACAGTCCCACGCCGTCCCGGACGGAACACTCTCACCGCCGTTTCCGACGACAGCCGGTACGGGACCGCCTCCCCTTCCGGCGGGACGTGCCGGCGGGCGCTTCCGAAGACAAACGCTTAAACGACGAAACGCGCCTGTTTTCCGGGCGCGTTTCGTGCTTTTCAGCGGGAATGTCCCGCATGTTTCAATCAGTCGTCGGTCGCGGCAATGCAGTCACCGGCATTGGCCACATAGCCGAGGGTGCCTTCCACTTCCACTTCGCTGCTGCGGCTGCCGAAAGCGGCGGCGCCGGGCATGCGGAAGGTGGCGCAGTCGGCGCGGGCGATGGCCACTTCGGGGGTGTGCTCGGCCTGGGGCACCCATTCGTAGGGCACGCGGTAGGCGCGGTACACCATGTTCATGTTGCGGCCGTCATGGTAGGGGTTGATGAATTCCCACACGATCTCATGGTCGGCGGTCACTTCGATCAGGCGGCCGTCGGAACCTTCGGTGATGAGGGTGTTGCCGTTGGGCAGACGCTGAGCGGAGC